>JAAYKS010000119.1 GCA_012522285.1 Clostridiaceae bacterium
GCGCGGATATCCGCGCTGAGATCCGGGGTGTCGAAGCGGCCCAGACCGAAAAATACGTGGCGCTGGCACATAAAATGTGCCCCTATTCCAAAGCAATCCGCGGACGCTTTGAGGTGACCACCGGCGTCGTCTGACCGGTCCCGGCGTAGCCGGCTGCTTCTCATTCAACTTGTTTCTCCTTTCGAATCGGAACCCGTGGTGCCTCGACAAGCATCACGGGTTTTTCGTTCCATGTAGCCGGGGTATAATGGGAACGTTTGAGAAATCCGATTGGCAGGAGGGCTTCTATGTATTTCAGTACCGGGATGACCGTGTTTTTTGTTGTCTTTGCGGCGGTGTTTGCACTCATCCTTTTCATGGTGTTCCGTACCGTGCTAAAAAACGCACAGGACCGGAGGCAGCCCCAGATCCCGGTGCCGGCCCGAGTGGTGGCGCGGCGGACCCAGGTGTGGGGCGGAGCGGGCGACAGCGCGGCGCACACCCGACATTATGTGACTTTCGAGTTTGCCAACGGGCAGCGCCTGGAGCTCGCGGTGCCGGACACCGAGGCGGGGTATCTCGTCGAGGGAGACACCGGCGTCCTGACGTTTCAGGGGTCGCTGTTTGTGTCGTTTGATCGGGGGCTCTACGGGCATTCCCTCGACGGCGACGGGACATCACAGGGGTAGGACATGGGACAGATCAAATGGGTCGACAGCCTCGACAGATGGATGGGAGAACGATATGCGCATGGTTTCAAGCCGGGGTGGCGACTCTACCTACCAGGCAATGATGGAGAACTTGATCCGCGAAGTATTCGGATTTTCGTTTGCCCCCTGGTTTTCGCGCGGACTCTGGGACGAACGGTATGAGAGCCACGCGTTCGTCGAAGACGGTCGGATGCTGTCCAATATCAGCCTGTTCAAATCCGATCTGGTGGTCGCAGGCAAACGCATGCGCGCGCATCAGTTCGGAGGCGTGGCGACGCGCAAGGAAGCGCGCGGCAAGGGGTTGTCGCGTGAGTTGATGGAGCAGATCATAAAACGATATCCGGAGACGCCGTCCTATCTGGCGGCTCACCCCGGTGTGGCCGATTTTTATCCCCGGTTCGGCTTCCGGAAGGTAGAGACCTTCCGGCCGGAAATGGCGATCCAGGTCGATCACCCGGAGGCTGTGGCCCATCGGCTCGAGCCGGACGATCCGGCAGTGGCCGCAGCTCTCGAAACCCGGGTGTACTCCGAGGTGTTGGACAGTGTCAACGCGCAGCCGATCCGGATGTTTCACCTGCTGATGGATTACCCGGACGGCATTTATCGTTTGCCGGGTTGCGGTGCGATCGTCGTAGCAGAACAAAAAGACGATCGGCTGATGATCGCGGACGTTCTGTCCGCGCGGCCGATTGCATTTGACACGCTTCAAAAGGAGCTCCCGTTTTCCGGTGTGCGGACTGTGGATTTCGGGTTTTGCCCGGAGTGGTTGGGCGTCACGCCGGATTGGAAACCGGTGGACGGGAAAGAGGAGCCGTTCTTTCTCCGTGGAAGCTGGGATCTCCCGGCGCGGTTCGTGTTCCCCGTGATGGCGGAGACCTGATCCGCCCCCGATCCGCGAACGGACACCTGTACACCGTCCGGGTATGTTGCCGCAGATCCCGGTCGACTGCCTTGCGGGTTTTTAGCACGGGGGTTATGATGATCCGGTTGTGAAATTCATTCCGACGAGGATCTAGATGCGCCAGAAATCCGACACACAGCGAAGCAGCTCATTTGACACCCCCTATTTTGTCCTCTTTATGATGAACGCGCTCTACTTTATGGTGGCGTCGACGTTCACCCCCTATCTCGCCGCTTATTACCGCGCTTTGGATTTTTCGATGCTTGAGGTCGGCGCATTGGCGGCGGTCGGCTCGGTGAGTTCCATTCTCATCCAGCCTTTCTGGAGTCACCTCTCCGACCGGATGGGCAACCGGCTGCTGGTGTTGCGGATCGTGCTGGTCGGCTGCACCGCTACAATACTGCTGTTTTTGCTGCCGCGGTCTTTTGTCGGATTGTTTTTGGTGGTCGTGGTGTTTCAGGCTTTCTTCACCGCCGTGATGCCGGTGCAGGACGCGATTTCCCTGACTTACTGCAATCAGCGCCGCAAGAGCTATGCCGGCGTCCGCGTCGGCGGTACGATCGGATATGCGCTGCTGGTGATTTTTGCGGGCAAGATTGTGGGAAACGACGCGGACACCATGCGCCGGATGTTTTTGATGGCTTCGGCCGGATTTTTCCTGATGCTCCTGCTGACCCGCTCCATGCCGCGGGACGACACCGGCGTGGCTTCCCGCCGCATCGCCTCGATCGGAGTGCTGCTGCGCAACCGGCGCTTTGCGCTGTTCCTGTTGTGGGCGTTTGCGTTCCAGGTGGGCATCTCGTTTATCTTCAGCTTTTTACCGGTCCACATCCGCAATCTGGGATTGTCTACGACGCACATCGGCTATGCGATGTGCATCTCCGCCGTCAGCGAATTGCCGGTCCTTCTCCTGCTCGACCGGGTACTCAAGAAGCGCTCTCCCGCTCAGCTTCTGTTGTTCGCGGGAGCCGCACTGGTCGTTCGGCTGGTGCTGACTTCGGTTGCGACCGATTTTACAGGCATCGCGCTCGCACAGGTCTTTCACGGCGCTTGTTTCATGACCGCCTTTTACTGCAACATGCAGCTGGTCAATCGCGAAGTGCCCTCCGAGCTCAAGGCGAGCGGACTGGGATTGCTCGCGCTGGTGCAGTCGGGAATGGCGTCGATCTTGAGTTCGATCGGGGGCGGATGGCTGTCCGACCATCTGTCGATCCCCGCCGTGATGCGGCTGGACGCGATCTTTGTGTCGGTGCTGGTGGCAACGGCGACCCTGGTGTATCTGTTCCGCGCCCGGATTCCCTTTCTCCGCCAGCCGGATTCTGTGCCGGTGGAAAACAAGGAAGGTCTTTGACGAACCGCCCGGCCGGGCAGCTTACACCGGAAGCCTGCTAGTCCGTGCGATCGGGGGCGGGCTCGTACTGTTCCGGCAGGGTATTGGCCCAGGTGCGGTCAAACGCCTGTTGCCGGATCTCGAGATACTGCGCAAGTCCCGCGTGATTTACCATCTGGACATAAGTGTCCCATTCCTGATCCGAATCGATATCCCGGATCCCGTATATGAACTCCGCAGCCGCGTTGGACGTTTCCATTTCGATCGACAGCTCCCAGTCGTCAAATTCGGGGGCGACCTCTCCCAGATAAATCCAGGGCACGGAACAAGGGACGGCATAGGGTTCGTACATCCGGGATGCCTGATACAGTGTCGCCATGAGGTCAAAGGTGCCCTCCGGTTTTGCCATCGCACCCAGCGGGCCGGTACGATTCCACAAGGCAGGGGAGTCGCCCAGCCAGGTTTGCGAAGTGCTGGTCGTTCCTTGCACCTGGAGCAGCCGATAAAGCGCCGGACCACCGTCCGCCGCGACCGATCCCGGCGGGGGAACTTCCCAGTCCACCCCTTCTTCGCCCAGTTCCGCCCGGAGGGCGGTCTCCTGGTCGTAGCAGGCGTCCATCCAGGTGACTGCGAGCTCTTTACGGGCGCTGGTGGCAGGGATCATCGCCTTGCCCGGGGACATGCCCGCCCCATAATGGTCGTAGAACGCGTATCGGAAGCCGTCCGGACCTTCGAGAGGCGGCACCGGAATATAGCGCGCCTGGACCGTCGGGTCCGGGGCAGCGACGGCGATGTTGGCACAGGAAATCGCCCCGACGGAGTTGCCGTCGTCGATGGCGACAACGGCCATCAGCCCATAGAGGTCGTTGGTCGCGTAGTTGATGTCCATCAGATCTTCGGCGAACAGTCCGCGCAGATAGCGCAGCCCCTCCCGCCAACTGTCCTCGACCATGGCACAGTGGATTTTGCCGTCCTGGACATAGTATCCGTTTCCATCCTGGAGTGTGAAGGCGTTCATCAAAAAGTCGGTCGGACGGGCGTACCCGACATCGCGGCTGTCGGACCCGGTCCAGGGGATTTCGTCGTCGGTCTGGCCGTCTCCATTCGCATCCGCGTCCCGAACCCAGCGCAGATAGTCCGAAAATTCCGCGGTCGTCTCGGGCATGCCGCGTCCATAGGACGCCAGAAAATCCCGGTGGATCCACAGGCGCATTCCGAAAACAGAGGGGTTGAGACCGACCAGGTTACCCTGTGGAAACGCATAGATGTGTCCGTCGGGAGAGGTGACCGCGGGCAGGGTGTCACGGAACGTGTCAACCAGTTCGAGTACGTTGTGTCCGTATTCTTCAAACAGTTCCTCGAGCGGGAGGATCAGGTCCGCGCCGCCGTATCCGGTCAGTTCTGCCAAGGTCTGACGCAACAGTACCAGATCGCCCAGATCGCCGCCTGAGAAAAGCCGCATCCGGAAGGCCTCAGCGGGATCGCCGGCCGGAATCAGAATCTCCAGCTCGACCCCGGTTCGGTCCTGCAGCCAGGTGGTAAGCGCGTTTTCCCCGTATTCATACGATGTGACCAGCGATTGCCGCGAGACAAAAATCCGCAGCTTGTCCGGTTGGTTAACCACGGGCAGGGTGCCTGGCGGATTGAGTACCCCGAGGTCCGCGGGTGCGCGGGTAGTGGTTGGCCCGGGCGTAGCTTCCGGGCCGCAACCGGCCGACGCGGCCAGCAGGCCAACGATCAGGAGCAGCAGGATCCAACGTGTTCTTTTCATAAACATCCCCCATGATCCGTCCATCGGATCAGACTTTAGAATAACATTAAAAGAGTTATATGTCGAGCGGATCCTCTCGACTGCCCCCTCCGTGCGACGATTCCCGCAAAAACCGCGCTTTCTTGCTACAATACCCGTCGGGAGGGATGCTTTATGGCTTTCAAAAAAACCAATGCGATGCGGATGCTGGACACAGCCGGTATCGCCTACGACTGGAAAGAATACGAATACGACGAGAGTGATCTCTCCGGCATGCATGTCGCCGAGGCAGTCGGATTGCCGCCCGGGCAGGTGTTCAAGACCCTGGTCGTACGCGGAGAACGGTGCGGGATTCTGGTCTGTTGTGTACCGGTCGACTGCGAGGTGGACCTCAAGGCACTGGCGCAGGCGGCGGGCGACAAGCGGTGCGATATGCTGCCGTTGCGCGAACTGCTGGCCGTCACCGGATATGTCCGGGGCGGGTGTTCTCCGGTCGGTATGAAAAAGAGCTACCCCACCTTTATCGACGAAACCGCGGTGTTATATGACCGCATCGCGGTCAGCGCAGGAGTACGCGGATGCCAGATGCTGGTCGGGCCGGAGGATCTCGCACGGGTTGCCGGAGCGACGTTCGAGGCGCTGACGATGTGAGACAGTTGCATGGGAATATTCGCTGTGCAATATGTACGAATTATCTTTCATGAAATATACAAGTGGTAGAAAATAACGAACATGAATTGAAATACAGAGGGGGGGGAGTAAAATACAATAAATAAGGATACCAGTAAAGGAGATATGAAAATGAAGAAGAGAATAGGCGTATTACTATTGGTCTTTATTTTATCGGTTACTGGGAATATATTATCAGCTTCTCCAGCTAGCAACATATTGTTTAATGTTGTGCAACGGCCACAACAGACATCTTATTATTGTGGGCCAGCAGCAGCACAATCTGTACTTCAATGGTCTCCTGGTACTGGAGAAACCAATCTGACTGTTCAAAACTTGTTAGCGTCAGAATTGTCAACCGTAAATCCCGGTGGAACGGGATGGTACCAGATTGACAGATCCACTCTATCAGACTATAGAATGCGCGTAGTTCTGAACGCGCGTAAGCCGACAGGAGCACCTTCATATTATCCGTATACATTTGGATCATTAGGGTCAAGACCTGCATTAACACAGGATGGGGTTCGTTGGTCTATATTATATACAGTTGGAGATAATAGCAGAGCAATTGCAGCAGATGGAATATCAACAGCAACTGGGAATGCACACCTTCCTGGATACCCTGTAAGTAGCATAGCTCATTGGATTGTTGTGAAGGGGTATACCAATTACGCTAACTCATCCGGGGATACGATTTGCATAGCAGATCCTGCAAAATCACCATACGTATCTTTCTCGCCTAGCATAGCAGCAGTATACTATATATCGCTTAACAAAGCATATAACTTTTCATCAGCGTTCGGGCTAATGCAAAACACTGTACCATAAAAGAAGAAGGAGGGGAAAGAAATGAAAAATTCGGTGTCCATCTATATCACATTTTTACTTATTGCTTTCCTCGTCGGCTGCGCACCGCAAGGGACTGGAGTCACCACCACTCCTGCAGAACCCGATTTAAGATGGCCGATCAATCCGCCCGTGTACGGTAAGGACGCGGTGGTATCGCAATCCGATTCCCTCCTGTTTTTCCGGCCGGTGGCGTCGTTGCCGAAGGACAGGCTGGACAGCGTCCACCAGGAATCGGTCACACTGGATGTTGAATCTCCGGGATCCGTCCAGATCTGCGCGGTCGACGATCGACTGGATCTAGTCTATACCGTCGAACCGGACCCGTGTCCGACTGGGGTTGCGGATGCGGACGCGTTCGCCGAGATAGGGATCTACAACCATGAAACCAAGGCCTGTCAGGTGATCGGCCGGGTACAGGGGGCTACGCTGCTGCATCTGTACTCGGACGACCGGTATCTGGTCTGGTGTGAAGCCACAAGATCCGGTGTGAATCTGGTGGATCCGACAGTACATCTGTATGACCGTGCCAAGCAAACCGATGTGACCTGGTTGATACCCGATGCGACCATCGATAACGCAACGGAACCAAGCAGCTTTCCCCCGACGGCAGTCCTTGTTGCAGAGGACCATGTCTACATGGAAGTGATCACCGGTATGTCTGCGGAAGCAGGGATCCGAACCGCTGTCTACCGTTACGGCATCTTGTCTGGTGTTCTCGAATGCTTGGCGGTGGATGCGGCACAACCGTATCGCTTGCTTGACGGATCGGTCGGCTGGTGCGCTCTGACATACGACGGAAGCCAGGTGACCGGCATCCGCTGCGTAGGCCGCAACGGAACGGAGTGCGGCATCATGGATCCGCAGGTCGTACTGAGCCGTGCCCGTCTGCAGGGGGATGTTGCCGTTGTCTCCGATTTTTTGCAGAGCTGGCACATCGTTTCGGAAGACATCGAAGGGTTAGCTCCCGAAGCCGTCGACTCCAGCGGGATCCGGATGATCACGCGCGAGAAGGAAATCCCGATCATAGCGGGCTGCCATGCCGTGTATGTGGAATCCCCGTCGTTCAACGGAAAAGCAGCTGTGTTCCGGATCGAAGATGTCGTCCGGGAACCGTTGTTCTACGACATCGATGGAGACCGGCTAATCCAGTTGGACGACTGTCCCGCGGCAGCATATGTTCCGTTTGTCACGGACGGCAAGGTGATTTTCGTAGATGGTGCTTACCAGCCATCGCTGACGAGGGAAGCGATCCATCTTGTGTGGGTCGAGTGGCCGTGATGTTTCGGTTCTCCTCGGCGCAATACAAAGGGCCGGTGCTTGCGCATCGGCCCTTTGGGTCTGACGAAACGAGAACCGCTATTCCTCGGGCGGCTTCACCTTTTTCGGTTTCTTGACAAGTTCGGGCTGGACAACAACCGAAGCGATTGTCTTGGCCGGCTTGTTTTTTTCGCTGGCCTTCGGCTTGCGCTTCTCGCTCGTCATGTGACTCTTGTTGGCCATGGCACCACCCCCTTTGTTCGTTCTTGTCTCTATTCTATGCCAGGATAGGAAAATTGCAATGCCGGACGGTACGGGAAGCGGAGAGTACGATGCGGTATAGTGGTAGATAGACAGGGTCCAAACCAAACGGAGGTGTGACATGAAAACTCGAGTATTGGGAAAAACAGGGTTTGAGGTGTCCGAAGTTTCTCTCGGCACCTGGCAGGTGGGCGGCGGCTGGGGTGCGACGTTCGATATGGAAGAGGCGGTCCGAACGGTGGAAACCGCACTGGATCAGGGCGTGACATTTGTCGACACCGCGGATGTATACGGAAACGGCGACAGCGAGCGCGCGGTCGCGGAAGCACTCCGTCGCCGAGGCTTGCTCGGTGGGGATCGCGTGCACTTTGCCACCAAATGCGGGAGACGGCTGCGTCCGCATGTCGCGGACGGATATACACGGGAAGCCCTCACCGGGTTTGTCGAGGACAGCCTGCGCAACATGGGAGTCGAAGCGCTGGATCTCGTGCAGCTGCATTGTCCGCCGACCGACGTCTACTATCGTCCTGAGGTGTTCGCGGCGATGGACGATCTCGTGAAACAAGGCAAAATCCGCCACTACGGAGTCAGCGTTGAGCGGGTCGAAGAAGCACTCAAGGCGATTGAATTCCCCCGTGTCGCGACCGTGCAGATCATCTACAACATGTTCCGGCAGCGTCCCGCGGAGCGGTTCTTTACAGAGGCCGCAGCCCGCAACGTCGGGATCATCGTGCGGGTGCCGCTTGCGAGCGGACTGCTGACCGGCAAAATGCGACGTGACACCGTGTTTGCGGCCGGCGACCACCGCTTTTTCAACCGCGAAGGCGCGTCATTCGACCGCGGCGAGACGTTTTCCGGGGTAGATTATGAAACCGGACTCCGCGCGGTTGAGGCGCTCCGGGAGATGTTCCCCGACACCGCGGGCGGACCGACGCTTGCCCAGACGGCCCTTCGATGGATTCTCATGGAGCCGGCGGTGAGTTGTGTGATCCCGGGTGCCAGCCGGGAATCCCAGGCGCGCGACAATGCAGCGGCTTCGGAACTGCCCGCGCTGACTGCGGAACAGATGGCGGCCGTCCGCGAGGTCTACGACAAATACATCCGCGCATGGGTGCACCCGTGCTGGTAACCGAAGAAGAAACCGGGGAGGGAAGCGGGGCAGCCGGTCTGTCCGCGGACGGATCGGTGTCCTCGGATCTCCCCCTCCCGGATCGGCGCTGGGTCGCCTATGTGGAGTTTCTCTATCCGCTGGCGCTGCTCCTGATCAGCCTGGGAGTCACGTTCATGGTGCGCGCCGGATTCGGGATCTCGGTCGCAAGCTCGGTGGCTTACATCGCAAGTTTGGCTTTTCCGGCGTTTTCATTCGGAACCTGGAGCTATCTCGTGATGGGCCTGCTGATGCTGGCGCTCACACTTGTGACCAGGAAACCCAGGATAGGGGTGCTGTTGTCGTTCGGGGTGTCCGTGGTATTCGGCGTGCTCGTCGACCGGTTTTCCGCCTGGGTGGCACCCTGGCCGGACGGCATCCCGATCCAACTGCTGTACTACGCCGTCGGGATCACGCTGCTCACTGTGGGGATCGCGGTGTTCATCGATACCGGATTGCCGCCCAACCCATACGAGCGGTTTGTGAGTGACCTGTCGCGGCATTTTGGCATCCCGTTCCGGAAGGTCAAGACGGTCTACGACCTGGCCAGTGTCGCGACTGCCTCACTGTTGCTGCTGTTGTTTGTCCGCCGGCTGGTCGGCATCGGTCCCGGTACGGTGTTTGCCGCGCTGGCGAACGGCACTCTGATCGGGTTTTGGCTCCGATTGCTGGTGCGCCGGGTGTCGGTTCGGTCGCTGCTGTTCCCGGCTCGGTATGTCCGCCCTGTCCATGCGCTGGCGCGACAGGTCGAGACCGCGAACAAATGACGGGATTTTTCCGCAGCTCTGCACAGTGGAGCCGGCGGGCGGGTCTTTTGACATGAAGAAGCGGGTCGTGCGGTGTGATGGCCGCGCGGCCCGCTTTTCGGTTTGTTTCAAGGATTGTGATCCGGCAAAATCAGTTCGTTATTCCACCGGGTTTTCCAATACGCCTACGAACAAGGGAAGGGAACTTTCCAGGTCGACAATGCCGTACAGGAAGGGTCGGTCGAAGGTCATCTCGACATCGTAGACCGGCATGGACTCGAGGTCGATCTGCACGGCGGTGACGGCGGCGGCTTCGGTGCCTTTCTCATCCACGCGACAGAAGGTTTTGTGCAGCACGTCGCCGATATAGAGATCGGTTCCCAGCACCTGGTGGATACCGGAGAAATCCGCGACCGCCGGATCGAACGCATCGCCCATACCCATGGCGATCAGCTCGTTTTTGAGACTGTCTTTGTAGGCGGTCTCAAAGCGCGGAAGCGCAAGTCCCACCGAAAAGTTCGCTTTGTTGGTCTGCAGTACGGTCAGATAATACTGCAGCTGCTCATCCGTGTATTGTGCCAGCAGATCGCGGGGTGTTACACCTTCATCGGGCAGGATGGCAAAGAAAGCGAAGCGACCGCCTTTATAGGGCAACATCACGCCTTGCATGTCCTCGCCGTCCAGATACTGCATCGGGCCGCCCCGGTGCATGAAATCCGCTTCAACGTTCCCGCCCGGTACATGAAAGGTCCGTTCGCGGGTGTCGTTCGCGTCGAAGGGCTCCGCCCAGTCTGCCTTAAAGTGAATCGCGTTCACCAGATACATGACGGTTTCGTCGGGGATTTCCTCGATAATCGTCGGGATGACGCCGCGCGTGGCCTCTTTGACCCAGCCGTTGATCGCGTCGATGGCGGCGGGGACTTTAAAATCCAGTTGGCGCGCAGCTGCCGCGTAATGGTCCGCGTTGGTCTGCAGGAACGCGGGTTCGGGGGTGAAGGCCTGGTCAAACCAAATCGAATTTGCGATGGTCAACCGGTCTTCGGCATCGGTAAGGTTCCATCTCGCAAGTGCGGCTCGGGCGGCGTCGTTGAGTCCGGCCATGTCGAGACCGCCGGCCGTAAGCAGAGCAAGCATTTGGTCCCGGGTCGTGTCGGCGGCACCGTTTGTGGTCATCGCGAGTGCCAGGTGGACCGAGGCGGGGGAGACCAGCAGGTTGCCGTCGTTACTCGCCGAGGAGCGCAACAGATTCCAGCCGAATCCGGCCATCGCTCCGGTATAGGCGGCCGGTACAGGTGCGGGTTCTCCAACCGGCGCGGGCGTTATGTCCGCCATCAGATCGGACCCGGTGGCAGCAGCGGGTGCACAGCCGGCCAGCAGGCCGACGAGCAACAGCGCGGTCACGAGGAGCATTCCTTTGTTCTTCATGTAGATCACCTCCGGAGGCGTTTTGTATCATGCGACCGGTCCGGTATCGCAAAAGGACCGATATGAATTAGACACGGGCAGGCGGTAT
Source organism: Clostridiaceae bacterium (assembly GCA_012522285.1). Taxonomy (GTDB): domain Bacteria; phylum Bacillota; class Clostridia; order Saccharofermentanales; family UBA5734; genus JAAYKS01. The sequence continues at coordinate 11,113 of JAAYKS010000119.1, forward strand.
TTTGTTCCAGTGAAGGGACGGAATGGCAAAAACCGGCTTCACGAAGGAAGCCGGTCTGTCGAATACAAGCGTTTTGCCATGTTATAAACCGGAAGACCGTTCCGGTGAACCGTCGCGGAGCACCTGGAGCAGGTTGGCGAGTCCTTCGTGCAAGCTGGCAAGTTCTCCTCTGTCCATCGCCAGAGAGCAGGCCATGCTGGAGGGAATGCCGGCGGCTTTCTCCCGGAGCGCATGTCCATCGGGAGTCAGCGTGACCCGCACCGCGCGCTCGTCATCGGGATCCCGGCGTCGAGTGAGCCACCCCTGCGCTTCCATCTTTTTCAGTAACGGTGTCAACGTCCCCGAATCGAGGTGCAGACGCTCTCCAAGCCGATGAACCGTGACGTCGTCTTGCTCCCACAACGCCAACAGCACCACATATTGCGTGTAGGTCAGCCCGAGTGGCTCCAGCAGGGGACGATAGCGCCGGATGATCTCACGAGAGGCCGCGTACAAAGCAAAACATAGCTGGTTGTCCAGCAGGAGCGCGTTGTCGGGGTTCTGTGAAGAGACCATCACTCAAGCATCTCCCAATGCAGCGCGAACCGCTGGCTCGAGTTGTTCCGGGGTCGCGTTGGGTTCGTACCGCTCTAGTACCTCTCCGTCGCGGCTGACCAGAAACTTGGTGAAGTTCCACTTGATCGAGCCTTTCTTTTTGCTGCGCAGGAACTTGAACACCGGTTCGGTATCCTTGCCCCGGACGGCAATTTTCTTGAATATCTTGAAAGTCACGCCATAGGTGCCGGTCACGAAATCCACAATCTCCTTCATGTCGCCCGGCGCCTGGCCGAGAAACTGGTTGCAGGGAAAGTCGAGAATCTCGAACCCTTTGTCCCGGTAGGTTTCGTAGAGTTTTTGCAGTCCGGTGTATTGGGGCGTATATCCGCAGTGGGTCGCGGTGTTGACGATCAGCAGCACTTTGCCGCGGTAATCAGCGATTGCGACGTCTTTGTCGTCCGCGTCTTTGACAACGAGATCATAAAAATCGGCCATGGTGCGTTCCTCCTGTAGAATGTTGTCGAACAATTGATTGAATACAATTGAATTGTACGTCATCTAAGAAGCGATGTCAAGCAAACGAAGTCAA
>JAAYKS010000120.1 GCA_012522285.1 Clostridiaceae bacterium
AATCCGCCCTCGGAGAGAATCCCCTCGAGGGTACCGTAACGGGTGCGGACTGTGGTTGTCATGGCTGTATCTCCTTTCCAATCTATGAGTGGACGGCAACACCGCCCTGTTTCACAATGATTCGATCCGGTACACGCAACTTTGCCCGTCGCGGATTACAGAACGGATCACCCGCGCGCGCACCGGCCGGCCGTACACACGCGCAAACATCCGCTCGGCGAATCCTTCGGAACAATAGCAGAGGTTCCACAGATCCCCCCGCTCTCCGAAACCCTCTTTCATCGGGCAGACACACGTGTCTTTGTTTTCATCTGCGTACACCACCCGGCCGCCCTCCTCCACAGTGATTTTCCATCCCCACGATTGTGTCAGGAATCCGAAAAACGCTTCCGTGTCGCCAATATAGGGTTCCAAAACTCGATCCATGTCCAGCATTTGGTAGTGAAAAACGCTGCACTGTCGCAGGATGGCGGAGATCGGCTCGGATGTTTGCACTGGCGCCTCCGTGACGAGGGTCCCGGCAGACCGGGACGAGAATACCAACGATAAAAGGATAGCACGTAACAGACCATCTCCGGGAACCAGACTTCCCTGTACCGATCATCGATGCTATACTTTTTCCTGATCGTTCTTGTGAAAAGAACCACGGGATTCCAAGAATCCTTTTGATGTATTTCATTCACAGTGTCTGTTCTGTAAGGGTTGCCACGCAGGCGATCGAAGCCCCGCAGGGGTTCCGCCTGAGTGGCGATTTCTGTTTGGGAGGTTTTTTGGCATGCATATGGCAGACGCTTTGCTTTCCCCCGCGGTCGGGGCGGCGATGTACGCGGCCAGCGCGGGCGCGATCGGATGGTCGTCGATCCGCATCCGCAAGGAAGGGCTGCTGGAGCGGAAAATTCCGGTGATGGCCGTAACCGGGGCCTTTGTTTTTGCGGCACAGATGATCAACTTCACGATTCCCGGGACCGGCTCGAGCGGCCACATCGGCGGCGGAATTCTGCTGGCCGCTGTGCTGGGCGGATTTCCCGCCCTGCTCACGATCGCGGCGGTCCTTTTGATTCAGGCGTTGTTTTTTGCGGACGGTGGTCTGCTCGCGCTGGGGTGTAATCTTTTCAACCTGGGAGTGATCCCCTGCCTCGTCGCCTACCCGCTGTTGTTCCGCCCCCTGATCCGTACGGCGGCTTCCCCGCTGCGGATCATGGTCGCGTCGGTTCTTGCGGTCGTCGCGGGGCTCCAGTTAGGCGCGTTCAGTGTGGTACTCCAGACCACCGCCTCCGGAATCACCGTCCTCCCGTTCGAGACGTTTGCGCTCCTGATGCAACCGATCCACCTCGCGATCGGAGTCGTGGAAGGGCTTGTGACCGGTGCGGTCCTGATTTTCGTCCACACCTCCCGGCCGGAACTTCTCCCCGGCGCGGCCTCCGGCAAACCGCTTGCCGCGGGGCTTTCCATGAAAAAAGTCCTGCTCACACTCGGCATCGCCGCCCTCGTGCCCGGAGGCGCACTGTCACTGTTCGCGTCCGCGCAGCCCGACGGGCTGGAATGGGCGATCGAACGTGTCGCCGGCGCCGCCGAACTCGAATCGGAAAGCAACGTGCACGTCAAAGCTTCCGATCTGCAAGACAAAGTCGCACTGATGCCGGATTATGGCTTTGCCTCCTCGGATGAAACAGACACTGCGGGCGGAACCACGGTCGCAGGTATCGTCGGAAGCGCCGCGACCTTCGCGCTGGCCGGCGCGGCCGGACTCGGGATCACCGTGATTCGCGCCAGACGTAAAAAGACGGGGGCTGACCGTACACATGTCTGATATCCGCGGCAAAATCGCGCAGATCTACTCGCTCGAACAACTCGCGTCCGGCCGGAGCGCGGTCCATCGGCTGCACCCGCTCGTTAAAATTCTGTCGGTGTTGTGGTTCCTCCTGTGTGTGGTGTCGTTCGACCGGTACTCGTTTGTCCGGCTGGCGCCGTATGCGTTCTTCCCAGTGGTAATGATCGCGCTCGCAGACATCCCCTGGCGCATGATCGCTACCCGGCTGCTGGTCGCGCTCCCGTTCTGCCTGTTCGC
>JAAYKS010000121.1 GCA_012522285.1 Clostridiaceae bacterium
CGAGATCCTCTTTTGTGGGCAGTCCCTTGACCATCAGCGGCTCCAACCGATCGGCTTTCAGGTCCGCCGTCAGCGCTGCGATGGTTTCGGCCGCTTTGCTGCCCCACCCGTAGGATCCCATGATCCCAAACAGTTTGGCCGGGGGCTTCATCGCGGTGGCGGTCACGCCCGCGTATACCGCGGCCGGATGAGGTCCGATCAGGACCGTAGGGGTCGCCAGCACCAGCACCGCACTGTCCACCAGGTCATAGATCATGTGACCGGTTTCGTTTGTCAGGCTGTCGGGATCCGCACCCAGATTGTGCAGCCGCACCTCCACACCGCGCTTCTCGAGGGATTGCGCCAGCCGGTCGACCATCACTTGCGTGCTGCCGTGCATGCTCAGATAGGGAACCGTCGCCTTGCGGAGAACGTTACCCGCCGTCCATTCGGTATAGGCGTCCAAGATCAGGTCGGGTTCCGTCCAGACCGGCCCGTGTGCCGGTACGATCCAGCGCGTCCCGAGCGCCTTTACGCGCTCGACATACCGTGCGATCTGCGCTCGGAAAGGCATCATGATTTCCGAATAGTAGGACCGCGCTGCCGTCATGACCTCTTCCGCTGTTGGTTCACCCTCTCCGGACTCCGCATAATGCGATCCGAACAGATCACTGGAAAACAGCACCTTGCGCTCTTCGCAGTACACCATCGTGTTGTCCGGCCAATGGGCGAATGGGATCGGAAGGAACCGGAGTGTCATGCCGCCCAGATCCAGCACGTCGTTTTCCGCGACCACATCGATGTCCGAAGCTGGAATGTGAAGGTGCGTCCCCAGCAGATCCCGCACCCGGGCTGTCGCGACGATCCGGAGTTCGGGCCACCGTTCCTTGACCAGAGCGATGCTGCCGGAGTGGTCCTGCTCCGTATGCAGGCATACGAGATAGTCGACGCGCTCCACCCCCGACGCACGGAGATTGTCCATCAGCACATCCGCTTTGTCGGGATCCACCGCGTCGATCAGGGCGGTCTTGTCCTTGCCGTACACCAGATAGGAGTTGTAGGTCGTACCGTGCGGCGTCGGCATCAGACAGTCGAACATTGTCCGGTCGGGATGCTGAGCGCCGACACTGACAATCGAATCGCAATCAGTCAATCGGAACATGGGAGCCTCGCTTTCCACCGGCCCACGGACGGGCATCGAAGACGCGAGCCCGCCCCGCACCGGATCCTTCCGGACAGGACAGGCTCCGCAGTCGGCCGGCACCTTACATTACTTTTTGCTGAAATCTTCCTTGGAAGCGCCGCACAGAGGGCAAACCCAGGTGTCCGGCAGATCTTCGAATGCGGTGCCCGGAGCGACGTCGTTTTCGGGATCGCCGACAGCGGGGTCATACTCGTAGCCACAGAGGTTACAGACATAGATATCCATAGATTCCTCGCTTTCTTCCGGGAGAGGTCCCGGCGTTGTTGTCCTGCACATACAGGCACTACTAAAACTATACCTTAGAATCATAGCGAAGGAAATGAGAGCCGGGGGATTCTTGCGTTACGGATTTCTCCGTTCCGGCAGCCAGATGTCTTTGCCGGACTCGGCCCGTTTGGGAGAATGGCGATAGAGCACCACTTTCCGGCCCACCACCTGGACGACCGCGGCACCTACGGCCTGCGCCGCCCGTTCCGCGATGGTGCGCGGATCCTCGTCCGCGGATTTCAACACATGGATCTTAACGAGCTCCCGCACCAAAAGTTGCTGGTCCAGATCCGTCGCTAGTGTCGGGAGAAACCCCGCCTTGCCGATCTGCACCGTGTCCTGCAGTTGATTGGCCATCGTGCGGAGAAACGCACGCTGACGGCTGTCCAGTTCGGTCATGCCGGAAACCATCCTTTCCCTATTTAAAATACTCAAATTCAAATCCTCCCAGATCGACCGTGTCTCCCTCCTGCACCCCCGCGCTTTCCAGCGCGTCGATGATCCCCTTGCGCCGGATCAGGCGCTGGAAGTAACCGAGGGAATCCACATTGTCGAAGTTGGTGGAGGCGACCAGCTGCTCGATCCACTGCCCGGTGACCCGGTAGATGTCGTCTTCCCGCTGGATCGTGTAAAGCTCGCCCGTCCCTTCCGGAATGGCGGGCAAAAACGCGTCCGGCTCATACAGTACCGTGTCGGGCAGGTCGGGCAGCATCCGGGCGATGTGCCGGAGCAAAGGTTTGAGTCCTTCTCCGGTCACCGCGCTGATCGGGAAAAAAGCGATTCCACGATCCGCGAGCGCCGTACGCACCCGTTCGACCGCCGTCTCGTCCGTCAGGTCGGACTTGTTGGCCGCGACCACCTGAGGTCGCCCCGCCAGCTCCGGATTGAACAAGGTGAGCTCCTGGTTGATCTGTTCAAAATCCTCGATCGGATCCCTTCCCTCGCTGCCTGAAACGTCAATCACGTGCAGCAGCATTTTGGTGCGTTCGACGTGGCGCAAAAAGTCCAGCCCCAGGCCGGCCCCCTCGTGCGCGCCTTCGATCAGCCCTGGGATGTCAGCCATTACAAACTCGGTCTCGTCGATGGAGACCACCCCCAGACTGGGTTCCAGCGTCGTAAAGTGATAGTTTGCGATTTTGGGACGTGCGGCGGAGACCACCGACAACAGGGTCGATTTACCGACATTGGGCATGCCGACCAGGCCCACGTCCGCGAGCAGCTTGAGCTCGACTTCGATGTCCCACTCCTCGCCGGGTTCTCCCGCGCGCGCAAATTGGGGCGCTTGCCGGATCGATGTGGCAAAATACGTGTTGCCTTTCCCCGGACGGCCGCCGCGCGCCACCACAACTTCCTCTCCGTCCCGGGACAAGTCCGCGAAGATACGGCCGGTCTCAGCCTCCCGGAGTATGGTGCCGACCGGCACCCGGATCCGAAGGGCGTCGCCGCTCTTTCCGGTCCGGTTGCGCGTCCCGCCCTTTTCGCCGCTTTCCGCGACGTACTTCCGCCGATACCGGATATCGCGCAGGGTGCTCATGCCCCCCTTGGCGACAAAAATGATATCGCCTCCCCGGCCGCCGTCTCCGCCGTCGGGTCCGCCGTTGGGTACGTATTTTTCCGTATGGAAAGAGACCGCGCCGTTGCCGCCGTCGCCCGCCTTGACATGAATGTTGGTATGGTCAATGAACATCGTCTACCTCCGACGGATTTTCCGAAAAGACAAAAAGGCCCGGCCATACAGACCGGACCCCTTTACATGTGACCTTCCGGAACGGTTCACTCGACCGGATAGACACTGACTTTCTTGCGATCCCTGCCCATACGCTCGTATTTTACGCGTCCTTCGACCAGAGAAAACAGGGTGTCGTCCGATCCGATGCCGACATTGGTCCCCGGGTGGATTTTGGTCCCGCGCTGGCGAACCAGAATGTTGCCGGCCAAAGCCAACTGACCGTCGCCCTTTTTGGCGCCCAGCCGTTTAGACTCGGAGTCGCGCCCGTTGCGGGTGCTTCCTACGCCCTTCTTATGTGCCATGACAGATGCACCTCCTTTGATTCCCGTCCCGCTGCGCCGGAATCGCCGGCGTCAAGGTCCGGGGGGTCGCGTCAACCGTTGATCTTGTTGATGCGGACACGGGTATAAGGCTGCCGGTGTCCGCCCTTGCGGCGGTAGCCCTTTTTCGCTTTATACTTGAATATCACAATTTTGGCTTGTCGGCCTTGCTTGACGATCTCGCCTTCGACCACACATCCGGTTCCCGGTTTGAAACCGTCGTCGAAAATCCCGAGCACCTGATCGAACTGCACCGCCTGACCGGCATCGCCTTCGAGCTTCTCTACGAAGATCTCGTCGCCGACCGTCACCCGGTACTGCTTGCCGCCTGTCGCAATCACAGCATACATGTCGTGTTCCTCCTGTAAACAGTCTCGCTGGGTCCCAGGCAGGCGATCGAACCTACGTCCGTATGCCATTTGGAAAAGCCCGTCCCATGCGGTCACCAAGGAATATTAGCATGCGACCGGGCCCGTGTCAACGAAAAACCCCGGAATCCGTATGCAATACCGTCGGAAGTCGTTCCATGGTATGCTGAATCCCGTCAAACTTACGTCGTGATACAAGGAGTAAGGGATATGAGGATTTTCTCACTCGATCCGGACGATCCGGTTCTATGGGAGAGGATCGCCGCGTATGCGGAGAACTGTTCCTGGGGGGCGGGCCAGAAGCTGGCCCGGGATATGCGTACGGGCGGACTCACGGAATGGAGCTGGTCTTCGTAGGTCTATCTGGTCAGCGGCGAGATCGGACTCTACGAAAAGTACGGATTTGAAAAGATCTGCGATCGGATCGGGAATCCGTCAAACCGCCCGGAGACAGGAGAGAGCCATGGATATTATCCGCGTCCGATCCCGAAGTGAACTGAGGTCGTTCATCCGTCTTCCGGCCCGCCTGCACCACGGAAGCCCGCAATATATCCCACCCCTCTGGATGGAAGAGAGAAACAATTATACATCCCGCGGGAATCCGATCCTGGCGAATTCCGAGTTCGAGCTCTTTCTGGTGCTGGATGCCGGTGGACAATCCATCGGCCGGGCGATCGCGTACATCGATTGGAAGTACAACGCGTACTATCGTTCCCGTACAGGCTTTTTCGGTTCATTCGAGTGCGCCAACGATCCCGAGGCCGCGTCGGCACTGATCCGGACCTGCGAGGCGTGGCTGAGGGACCGGGGCATGGAGTCCGTTCTAGGGCCGATCCATCCGATCGCCGAAGACTGGGGATTTGTGCTGGAAGGAGGAGACCGGGATCCGGTTTATCTCTCGCCGTGGAATCCGGCCCGATATCATGACTATTTCACCGGTGCCGGGTATACCAAAGCAAAGGATCTGCTGGTCTACGAAGCCGACATTTTGAAGGGATACAGGCTCCCGGACCGGTATGCCGAACTGTATGATCGGTTCATGAAACAATATCCGGGTCTGCGGATACGGCGGCTCGACATGCGCAGGATCCGGGTCGATGCACGTGCGATCTGGGAAATCTCCAATGTCGCGCTCGCGGACAACTGGGGATACGTTCCGTTGGAGCTCCCGGTGATGGAGGACATGCTCCGAAAACTCCGGCTGATCGTCGATCCGGACGCGGTCTGGATGGCAGAATACAACGGCCGTCCGGTCGGATTCTGTCTGGGATTTCCGGA
>JAAYKS010000015.1 GCA_012522285.1 Clostridiaceae bacterium
ACGCGGTCATAAAACCGGCCGAGCCCTCCGGGGGCCCGGCCGGCAACAAGGTCGATACCTTGCTGTCAATGGGAGAAGCGGCGCTCGATCAGATGCATCAGGCGATCAGACCGCTCCTCGGGGAATAACACCGTCCTCCATCCCGACGGGCGGATGTTCCGTGCCGCCGTGGAGATGCCGGTCCAGTCCGATCAGCAGATAAATCACCATGCCGGCGATGAACAGGACCAATACGGCATCGATCACCACCACCCACCAGGGCAGTCGGGGGGTGTCGCGAGAGGCCACGACGACCTTCCTTGCCATCTCCTCATTCTCTTGTATCCGTTCGCGACTTTCCGTCTCCCCCATGGCTCCCTCTCCAAGTGAATCATCGGTTCCTGTCGGCGCGGTCAGCCCAGCTCCACCAGATCAAACAACAGGATGGCTTCCGTATTCGTGACTTGATATGTGGACTGGTCTTTTGACTGGATGGTGACGACCGCCCGGTAGTGTCCGGCACCCAGTGGAGCCTCATACAGCGGTTCTCCGATCATGACCGGATAGGTGTAGGAGTCCGAAGGGTACGATTCAGTCACCTCACCTTCAAAGTACAACCAGTGCTGTTTGCCGCGGGTTGGCATGACGCGCTCCCATTTGCTCTGCGCGGCATTGAACCGCTCGTACTCGATACTGAGACCCATCGCCCCTTCCAATGCGGGATGATGCAAGGTCAACACGATCGTCTGCGCATCCGCAGCATATTGCGGAACCCCTTCGACCCAAGCAAACGGTTGGGCGGAATAGGACGTGTTCTCCGGCACACCTGTGTCACGGATACCGGTCAAATCCACTTGGAGTCCGGTCGGAACACCTTTCATGTAGAGCGACGTCCCCACCGTACTGTTCCGGTTCTCGCCGGCCAACAGGCAATCGATGTATTCGAATTCCGCGACCAAACTCATGTCTGGTTTCAACAGTTCGTCCTTCAGTAACTCCAATTGACCACATATCGCATACAGCGGATCTTTGGTAACCGGTGCGATATCATAGCGGGCGGCGGATAGTTTTTCGTCCGCAAAGCTGTAGGTGACCGTGGCGTCCACGTCGGGGAAACGATATCTCACGGGCTCTTTGCGGGTATAATCATCGCCGTCACGGACAAAATCGTCTTCCGTCAATCCCAGCGCGGCAAACACCTCCGCTTTCTCCATCCCCCAGTCCAATCCGTCGGGACGGTAGGCGTAATCTTCCGGCGAAGCGTTCGGATCCTCCAGGATCGCCTGGATAAACTCCGGATGGCGTCCGGACGCGACGATTTCAAACTCCGCACGGCATTCCGCCGTGTCGTTCTCCACGGTCAGTACCGTCATCGTGGCGCGATACAAGCCGGGAGAAAGGGGATGCCGGTCCAGGTCGATCATAGCAAATTTCCAGGAATAGCCGTACGTTCCAGCATTGCCCGCGTCAAACGTGTAGATGTAGCCCGGTGCTGCCGGCACCCAGTCACCGGCAGCGGTGTCGAATCGCTCGATCCGATCGATCGTACCGGAAGTAGTCGTGATCAATGCGTTGGAGCGAAACTCCATTGTCGCCCAGCGGGCATCGGTGGGATAGCGGGGCAGCTCGGACGTCTCAGGAAAAACCGTCTCCGTCGTCCCTATACCGGCCGGCACCAGCGTTCCAGTCGGCGAGGGTTTGTCTCTGCCCGCCAGAATGATGCCCGCAATGAGCGCGACTGCGAGCACCAGCACGATGTTGGCCGCGATGACCAGTCGGGGCATCCGGCGGACAACGGATCCGGAACGGACTACGCTGGATTCCGCCTCGGGCCAGGCGATGGGTTGATGGGAGGAGTTGATCCGCCCTTCGATTGCCGGCCAAGGGTCGGGCACCCTGAGCTGGGCTGCCTGCAGCCGTTCGAGTACTTCCTTCTTGTCTTTTTTCACTGTCATTGTCATGGTTTGATCCTCACATGTCGTCCGCCAGCAGGGATCTCAGTTTTGCGATCGCCCGGCGGTATCGATATCGTACTTTGTGGTAGGGCAGTTGCATCAGTTCGGCAATTTCCCCGTGGGACAACCCGCCGAAAGCGCTCAGCAGAACGACTTGAGCCTCCTCGGGCGGCAACCGGCCGATTGCCTGCCCCAAAGCCATGTCGTCTTCCATCTCCGGTGCCGATCTCCGGCCGGAGGCGTCCGGTATCTGGTCCCAGGATTCGAGCAAGACTGATCGGTTGTTCTTGCGCATCCGGTCGATGGCCAGATGGCGGGAGATCGTGCAGATCCAGGCTTTCGGATGCCCGTCCCGGCGATAGGCGTCCGCATGTTCCCAGAGGTACAGCATCGTGTCCTGCAGAACGTCTTCCGCGAGCTGCCGGTCCCGGGTGACACCCAGTGCGACCGCATAGACCGATTGCCGACAGGCGTGATACAGCGACTCCAAAGCCGTGCGATCGTGCCGGGCGACCGCATGGATCAGGATGGACAGGTCCGGCTCTTCGGTTGCGGTTGTGCCGGCACACACCACGGCGTCACTCATCTTTTGGAACCCTCCACCTATGAAGCGTTTGGTACAGCGAATTTTGACAATCGGTCAGATCCGGGGCGTACCCCGGAGCACCAACAGAGAATCCGTTTTTGGGGGAATCGGAACGAACTGTATTCGTCCCGTTGTGCACCCTACACAGAATATAGCACACTTGTTTGCGCACGGGATTCGCATACTACACAAAAAGTGCTTGACAACTCCGTGCAATTGTCATAGCTTGAAATTGTGGGGGATCTGATAAGTCACAGCAGGGAGCGTGGGGGAGGACAACGTCATGCCGCAGTCCGGGATTCGGCGTAGGGGGTTTTTATTTCATATTCCATTCTTGCCGCTGCTCATGGCGGCGTTGCTTCTTTCCATCGGCTGCGTGCCTCGAAGTGCGGACAGTGCGCCACTGTCCGCGGAGGAAATCGCCACCCTGCGGGAGCGGTATCCCGCGATGTCAATCGTCTATGAGCCGACGGTCGATGTATTATCCTATGACCTGGAAAAAGACCTTCGCCTGATCAGTCACGCCTATGTCGAAGTCGAGGTGGTCGAGCAACTGGACGACATTCACCGCGGCGGGACCATCAACCCGTTTGAGGGAATCGACCCTGCCGTACTGGCGGAAAAAGAAAAGAACCTGGGGCACCCGATTCCGACGATCTCTTACCAACAACATCATCAAGTGTATCGATTGCGCGTGATGGATATTCTGTGCCAGGGGGATCGGTACGATCCCATCGATCCGGCACTCGCACTCACGGTCGGGCAAGAGTTTATCGCCGGTTCAATGGTACACAGTTACGGCTTCTCCGACAGCCCTTTGCCGGAGATGTCACCAGGAAGCCGGTGGTTCGTTCCTTTGCCGATCGGGGATCCGTATGACGTGCTCGCGACCGACTACCAGTTCAGAAGCCAGGGACTCTACTACATCGTCGGCAACACCCATGTGCTGTCCGCCTATCAGGAACGGGAGCCCCATCTGTACACGGGACTCCCCTGCGATACGTTCCGTCAAACCATCCGGACGATCCTGGAAGAAGACGTGAATGGCGCATCACATGCTTCTTGAATGATGAGACTGCACGCACTTGTCTGCCCGTTCGCGCTGTGCACGGGCATCATCAAAAGAGGGGGGACGCAACATGCAGAGACCATCGAAGCGGGTCACCAAATATGTCTTCGGCATTGCCTTTGTGCTGGTGCTGTTGGCACTGTCCGTCGGACTGATCTCGCTGCTGTCGGGGGCGGATGCGGACAAGCCGCTGTCCGCCGAAGCGCAAGCCACTCTTCGGGAGCGATATCCGCTCGCCCTGCCTGCACCGTTCACCGGCATAAGTTATCATCTAGCTACATACGCTATAGAATCCAAAGTCTCCACATGCAACGCGCATATTGTGGCCGAAGTCATCGAAGTACTGCCTGACGGCATCCAGCATCTTGACCTTTCCAATGGGCGGCAGCCTCCGGCGACCAGCGGACCGGAGTACGAGATCTGGAAGCAGACCAACTTTCTCTCGTTCACGTTGACAACGCGCAGGGTTCGCGTGCTGGACATCTTTTATCAGGGGGACGGGCACGATCCGATGCCGATGGGAGCGGAGATTGCGGTCGGGCAGGAAATCGTGGTTTCCGCACTGGACATGGCCGCATGCTACGATCCGATCCCGGTGATGGTTCCCGGTACCCGTTTGGTCATGGGTCTGGTCATGCCGCCGGACGACGCGGACTGGGGTAAAGGACTGGACTATACCTTCACGGCATCGGGACTCTACTACGTCGTCGACGGGGACCACGTGCTGTCTGCGATCGAGGAGTATGCACCGGAGATCTACTCCGGACTTCCGCTCACGCAGTTCAAGACTTTGCTGCTCGAGGCCCGCGCGGTCTCGGGCAAGTAGCAGCAGATATCAACTTATCCCATTTTCCAAAACCACTTATCCAGGAGTTGACATCTGTTCAACTAGTGGTTATTGTATAGTAGTGGTCAATAGATTGTACTGATAAGCAGCCTGCGCTGCCACTCCATCTGAAATCCGGACTCAAAGGGGGACGCCCGTGAACAACCAATACAAAAAGGGGGTACTGGAGTTGTGCGTGCTGGCACTGCTGGCGGCAGAGGACCGGTACGGGTACGACATCTCCGAGGCTCTCTCGCGCCACATCGATATCTCGGACGGCACGGTCTACCCGATCCTTCGCAAACTTAAAACGGACGGACTGGTCACCACCTACCTTTCCGAGCAAAGCGGGGGACCGCCCCGCAAATACTATTCGCTGACCCGGCTGGGCCGGGAAGAATTTCAGAACGCAAAATTGGAATGGCTGTCGTTTGTAGGCGCGGTGGGAACGATACTGGAGGAAAACCGGCATGGATAAGAAGCAATACCTGCAGGTACTGGAGACCCGGCTGCGCGCCGGAAAAGTCGAGGACATCGAGGACATCCTGTACGAGTACACCCAGCATTTCGACCACAAGCTGGCCGATGGGTTTTCGGAAGAGGAGACCGCCGCGCGATTGGGGGACCCGGCCGCCATTGCGGAGCAGTTTCTGGTGGCGGACCGCCCGGTTCCGGTCCGGAAACCCGGCAGCAAAGTCCTGTTGGCATCCGGGCTGGGTTTCCTGCACATTCTTGTGGGATCCGGGTTCCTTTCGTTGTTCTGCTGCGTGATCGTATTGGGTGCATTCGCGCTTGCTGTATTCGCACTTGGGACCTGCCTGGTGTCCGGCACCAACACCGCCGGCCTGATCCCTCCCATGCCCTGGTTTGGAGCTCTGCTGTTCGGACTTTCCTTCTTCTCGCTGGGGATTCTCAGCACCATCGGGACTCTCCAATTGTATTTGTACACCGTCCAATGGATACGCGCTTACGGACGCTGGACCCGCAACGTGATGGGGGACGGACGGTACCCGCCGCTGTCCACAACCCCGCATGTGGGTCGCAGGTTCAGTCGCTTCCTGCGAACCACCACCGTGGTTTCATTGGTGGTGTTCCTGCTTCTCTGCGTGTCCGCGGCGATCGCACTCACCATCCATGTAGGATTCCAACCTTTCTGGCACGCGCTGGGCTGGTTCGGCTACACCGGATAAAACAAGGAGAACAATCATGGACGGATGGTTTTTGATCACAGGCGCCACGGGCGGCCTGGGAAGAGCTTTTTGCGCGGCTTGCGCGCGGCGGGGATTCCGGCTGTTCCTCACCGACCGGTCGGAAGAAGCACTGGATACCCTGGCCGGCGGACTCCGGCACGCATACGGGATCTCTGTGCGGACCGCGTCCTGCGATCTCGCGACCGATGCCGGGCGGGACGCGCTGGCCGAGGTGGTGGGCCATGCCGGGATCCGGCTGTCGGGTATGATCCATGTCGCCGGGATCGACGCGGAGGGCGAATTCACTTCCCTGTCCCTCGGTTCGCTCCGCGCGATCATGCAGGTCAACATGTTGAGTGTCGCGGAAAACATCCACCAGATGCTCCGGTTCCGACAGATGGATCAACCCTTCCGGATCATCAACGTCGCCAGTCTCGCAGCCTTCCAGCCCATGCCTTACAAAGCGCTGTACGCGGCGACCAAACGGTTCCTCGTGCAGTTCTCTCTCGGGATTCGTGAGGAACTACTGACCTCCGGAGTCTCGGTCACCGTACTGTGCCCCTGCGGCATGCCGACCACTCCGGTGTGCATCGCCGAAATCGAGGCGCAAGGCATCGCGGGCCGGCTGACCACAATGAATCCGGGAACAGTCGCGGAATACACCCTCGATAAGGCGCTTCGCGGCAAAGCCATCGTGGTGCCGGGTACACTCAACCGGTGTGTACGGTTTGCGTCGGATTTACTGCCCGCCACCTGGACCGCGCGTTGGGTACGCCGCCAATGGTCCGGTGCACTGATGAAGCGCTGCGGGACCTTGCGATCCCCTGAAACCGGAGGTGCGGCATGAGAGGGACTGCGGTTCTGACCGGCGCGACCTCCGGGATCGGATTGTCCTCCGCGAAGGCATTGGCCTGGCTGGGATTTCGGGTCATCGGCGTAGGGCGGAATCCCGAACGTGTGCGGGAGGCAGAGCGTCAGATCCGGGCGGCTTGTCGGGAGGGAGATACTCCACTAAGCGGAGACAACATCGCGGCGGACAACCAGGTTCTCTCGCCGGAACCCGACGTGTCTTTTGTCACAGGAGACCTCTCCACCACAGACGGAGTGCGCCGGATCGCCGCCGGGATCCGGGATCTGCTCGCTCAAACTGGCGGGACACTGGATATCCTGGTTCTAGCGGCCGGGACGGTTTCCACCTGGCACACCACGACCGCCGAGGCTTATGAACTCCAGTTTGCGGTCAACCACCTGGCCCCGTTTCTCCTCACCCATGAACTGCTGCCCTGCCTGCGCGCGGCCGAATCGGCACGGGTGCTGGTGGTTTCGTCCCGATCTCATTACCATACGCGCATCCGCTGGGAGGATGTGATGATGCGGCGGCGATACCACTGCCTCGCAGCGTACAAGCAATCCAAGCTGTGCAACGTATTGTTTGCCCTGGAGTTCGCGCGACGGGAGCAAACACAAAGCCGACCGATCCAGATGTACGCGGTCGATCCCGGCCTGGTTGCGACCGAAATCGGTCTCAAAGGGACCGCAGGCATCGAGCGGCTGGTCTGGCGACTGCGCATGCGAGCGGGTACGCATCCAGAGGTTCCGGCGCAGGAAATCGTCCGGATCGCGACCGAACCGGCCTACGAAGGGCAAAGCGGGAAATACTGGTTCCGCGCGCGAGAAAAAATACCCAGCCGCGTCGCGCGAGATCCGGAACAGGCCGCCCGGTTGTGGCGGCTGTCTGAACAGCTGTGCGGATTGACAGGAGAGAAGACAACGCACGAGTGAGATATGTCGAAAAATCGACTATAGTCGAA
>JAAYKS010000122.1 GCA_012522285.1 Clostridiaceae bacterium
ATTTCCTGTACAACGGTGGCAATGACTCGATGGACACCTGCCACAAGGTGTCGGAGTATCTCCGGAAGTCCGGGTACGAATGTCGCGTCATGGGCGTTCCCAAGACGATCGACAACGATCTGTGGGGGACCGACCACTGTCCGGGATTTGCATCGGCGGCCAAGTATATCGCGACGACCGTAATGGAAGTCTACGAGGACGCGCATGTCTACGATGTGGGCATGGTGTGCGTCATCGAGATCATGGGACGCCATGCCGGCTGGCTGACCGCCGCATCGGCGCTGGCAGGGTACAAAGGGCACGGCCCGGATCTCATCTATCTGCCAGAGGTGGATTTTGATCTGGATCAGATGCTGGTAGACGTAAAGCGCATCTATGAAAAGGAAAAGAACGTCATCATCGCCGTTTCGGAAGGCGTGCAGACCAAAGACGGCAAATTCATCCCCGAACTGGTCGGTGAAGTCTCGGTCGACGCGTTTGGTCACAAGCAACTGGGCGGAACCGCGACGGTTCTTGCCGACTACATCAAGGGAAAACTGGGCTGTAAAGTCCGTGGCATTGAGCTCTCACTGATGCAGCGCTGCGCCGCCCATCTGGCCTCCAAGACCGATGTGGACGAAGCCGTTCTGGCAGGCCAAACGGCGGTCCGCAAAGCGATTGAAGGGCAGTCCGGCTTCATGGTCGCGTTTGATCGCCCGGAAACCGGAGAGTATGCCTGCCGCATCAAAATGGTGCCGCTCAGCAATGTGGACAATGCGGAGAAAAAAGTACCCCTCGAGTGGATCAACGAAGCCGGCAACGCTATCAACGAGAAGTTCATCGAATACTGTCTGCCCCTGATCGCGGGAGAATCCTCTCCGCCCATGGTGGACGGACTCCCGAAGTTCGCTTCGCTTCGCAAAGTCAAAGTGTGATCCGGCCTTTCGCGTTTCGCGCGGATCGGCAGAACACAAAGTAAAAAAGACCCCGGTATCGTTTCCATAGGACGGTACCGGGATTTTTCAATCAGTCGAATGCCTTGAGGAGGGAGAGGGTCGCTTGGGCCAGAGCCGGCCGAAGGGGAGATCCACCAGGTAGTACCGGAGACGGCCGCGCTTTTTGACGTACAGCCGCACGCCCGCTGCCAGGAGGCCCTGTGCACGGCTCAGATCGTCGGCCAGAGGGCTTTCTCCACCGTATACCGCCGCGACGTGGCGATCGGCCAGCCAGCGCAGATGGAGATCGCGGCCGTCTTCCTGTGGCAATCCGCCGGAAGCAGCCAGCCGGTCGAGATATCCATACGTGGTGTCCGCCGTGTCGGGTCTGTATCCGATTCTGGCGAGCAAGCCGGTTACGGCGCGCCTATAGTACTGCATAATGCCGGAATCGTCGCCCGCCCGCAGCCGGACAGAGGAAACCTTGTACCACAGGACGCGTTTTTTGTACCAGACCCCGATAACGGAGAACAACGCTGCCCCCGCTCCGATGAGTAGAAGGAGGAAGACGACACGGCGGGCGACGGAGGCATCGTCACCGCCTGTTACAGGCGGAGG
>JAAYKS010000123.1 GCA_012522285.1 Clostridiaceae bacterium
GCTGGATGGTTCTGTGCCGGAAAGCTGTTACCTCGGTCAACCGCTCACAATGGTGGGTTGAAATATGTCAGGAAAGGGAAATACTTGTTTTCAAAAATCCGTGTCTTGACAATGGGGGGCATTACAATTGAGAGGAGCATCATGTCCATTATTTTGATTATAAAGAGGTACGCGCTGTTTGAGATGCGTATTCCGGCGACACGCGGACACCTGTGAACCAGAACAGATACAATCCAGAAGTCGTGCATAGACGGCGTTGGAGGTATCGGGAAAGTGAACAGGATCGCAATGGGAAAGACCAAAAAAATACTACATCTCCATCGGCTGGGGTAATCCGAAAGCCGAGCTTGCCTTGCCGATAATAGCACACTATATGAGCATCGATGACCAGGAGGAATATACAACAACATTCTGGACTTGACTCCCCTGCCCTGATTTATTCAGGAAATCGTAATTCGTCTATTAATTGTTTGTAATATTTCACACGACAGAAACTATATACTGAAAATTGTGATTTGATGGATCGCAGCAGCATTCCTTTCATCCATTTGTGAAGCGGGAATAAAGCAGATGACGTCCAAATGAACATCTCGGGTTCCGACAAGCGTTGGTTGACTGTCATCGTGCTGGCACTGCACGTCTTGTACCTGACCGCGTTTCTCTTTCTGATCCAATCGATCTCCTCTCTGTCGACCCTGCTTTCTCTGCTGCTGATCTTTTCCTGTGCATTGTTGTACGGCAAATGGGCAGGCTTTCTTTCCGGTCTGGTCGTCGCGGCGTTCCAGACCGGCTATATCCTCTATTCGACAGGCCCGATTCCTGTCCCTTCCGGCCTTGCGGGGCGTTTGGATCTGCTGAACTGTGCCCTGTTGCCGCTGATTGGCCTGCTGGCCGGCATAACAGCGGAGAAATTCAGCATACGCAACCGGAAACTGGCGGATCATGTGCGCTCTCTGGATGAGACAAACGCAACTCTGGTTCGCCATCTTGATCGATACGATGAAGCGTTCCAAGATTTGTCGCTAGAGAAGGTGTACTCTCGCTCCTGGGACTCCTGGACAGAAAAGGACCCGTTTGGCGAACAAATCGCCGGCGTTCTGCTGTCGGTAGCCCTCATCAAGCCGCCGGCAGAAAAGCCGTCGCGAAGCATGACAAGCGTGCATGTGCCGGAAGGGACCGCTGCAGGGGTGAACCTCTCGATGCTGATGTTTGCCATGAGACCCGATATCCTGGCGATTCTCGAACTGGATGGACGGATCGTCTGCTGCAATCCGCTGCTCACCGCTATACTCGGGATCGATGGCAACGACCAGACCGGAAAGGAAATATCAGGACTCCTGCCGGCCGACGATGCGGCCCGTGTGAGGAGAAACATCGCCGGCACGCTCAAATCGGAACTCGATTCACATGAACGGTACGACATCATGTCTGCCGATAACGGATTCGATCGGATCCTGATCTGTCCGCAGGTTTCCCTGGAGTGCGCCGGGAGCCCAATCATGCTTATCGCCCGGATCGCGGATACCACTCTGCGATTCGCCGAGTACGGTTCAGAGGGAGCGGCCGAGGTGAAGTCCGGCCTGTCCGGGCTTGCCTCTTGTGACCTGTGCTGTATCGATCCGGACGGCACCATCACATACATCACAAACCGGATTGCTAAAAAAATCAGCGAGACACCGGAAAGCATGCTGCACCAAAAGCTGGGCAAGTTCGTCAGCAAGCAAATGGCACGGGAATACCGGAATTTCATATCGGGACTTTCCACAGGCGCCTGCGTATCCGCGGATATCGAGATGCGGCCATGCGAGGGGCGCCGAACGATTTTCCATCTGGATGCCTATCCGGCGACCGGTCGTTCGGGCAGACTGCTCGGCGCCACCATACTGCTGGCGGATGTGACAGATGTGAACATGATCGAGGAGACCTTGCAGCATCGCCTGTCCATGGAAAAACTGATATCCGGAATCTCGGCACGCTTCATCTCCATGGGTGTCGAAGACCTTGTCAACGAAATCCGCCAGGTCCTCCAGAGGATCTGTGAGGTCGAGGACGTAGAAGAGGCTTCTGTCGAGATCTACCAGTCCAGTCGGATCCGGAACCACGCGAAGTACTAGGTTCAGCGCCATCCGGATCCGGTTGACCGGGTACCTGATTCAGCGTCGATGGAAACGATAGCCATTCCGGTCGTAGTCGAGTCTGATAAGTTGGGATTTTTCCAGTTCAGTCAGAAAAAATTCAGCAACAGCTGGTTCGAATCAGACCTCGAAATGATCCGACTGATTGGGGAGATCATCATCAACGCGTTGATCCGCAAAGAAAGCGAATTGAGCATCTTGCTGAATGAAACCCGACTGTTATCGACACTGCATTCCATTGGCGACGCGGTCATCTCGACAGACAACGATGGCCAGGTCGTCATGATGAACAACATGGCCGAAATGCTGACAGGATGGACATGGGACCAGGCCAAGAACC
>JAAYKS010000124.1 GCA_012522285.1 Clostridiaceae bacterium
AAACCGGCCTATCCATTTTGTAACCCATGGTACGTGTGCTGTAAACAACGAGAATGCGGGCATTGATGCACAATATGAACATCGCTGTACGATTAACGCATAAACCTATAATCGGCAAGTAGCTTCAGCTGTTGACAAAAATGCAATAAACCATGACAAACGAAGCTAGCAAAACCTGAAAGACGCACCTTGAAAACCGAATATGGTGAATAGACCTAATGGATCTGAACTGACGATGGATTCGTTCTGTAAAGACAGGACTTTTGACACTGCACAAACAAATCCACTACTGTGGATCAGAAATCATCGGTTCATTGATGACGAGATTTCAAGTCCGAACAAGGCTGAATCGTCGCAATCGGTCGATTATTCCCGTGATCAAACGCTCGATGACCTGGTCACGGGCATAGCGGATGTGCCGATAGCGACCCTGGCCACAAATATTGGCGGCTAATTGATAGAACCGGCGGCGGATGGTCTTGATTTCGTAATGAATCCAGTCGGAAGGCAGGACCGCCTGCTTGAACCAGTTGTGCAGGTTATAGGCCACCATCTTGATCAGCAGGAAAAGCTCATTGCACTTCTGGTTGCGCTGGCTGTTCTGATCGAATGCAAAGCCTTCCTTGAGCTCGTCGATCTTGTTTTCGATGTTGCAGCGCTGATTGTATTCGTGAAAGATCTCAACAGCGCTGAGATACTCCATATTGGTAACGATGATTTGGTAGTCGTACTTAACCACATCAAGCTCCATTTTCAGCTGCCGTTTGTCCTTGACCGGCGCCGGCTTTCTAACCAGCACGAAGCGATAGGGTTTTTCCCAACCAGGCATGCTGTAATGGATCTCATTGACACTGAACATGGTATCGATGGCAAGCCAGGGATAAAGGTGTTCCCGACGGTTGATGGCGTCGATGATGAGTTGCAGGCTTTTGTACTTTTTGCATTTGATGACAAATTCCAAATCATTTCCATCCAGATACCGGAGATTGTCGATGTCAAACCCGCCGCTGTCAATCCGGACCCGTTTGAGCTTCCATTCAGCCGGCAGCAACAATCGACATTTACGGATGAAGGATTCCAGTTCGTAGTTGGTGTGGTGCCGGCCATTCTCCAACGTCAGATTGACGACTTCATGCGTCGTTGCCAGAATGCCGACTTTCTCCTTGAACGAAGCCCGACCTTTCTTGGTTGGGTTGTACCCGACACCGGCACCTTCTTGGTCACCGTAAACGGTGCATACCGTATCGTCAATATCGATCGCGACGTCGCGGCAGCCCTCCGAGCGCGCTTTCCGCGACAACAGCTGTTTATTGACCCGCCGCAACTCGGATTTCGCTTGCTCGGGAAGATCCAACAGCAGATCCCGACAGACTTTCTCACTGGGTGCCTTGCCTTTGATCTTGATATAGGCATTGTCCCGGCGTAATTCGTCCATTTGGTTGAACCGGGCCAGGCCCTGAATCGACGCATTGACCATGAAGTCGATGGTTTCGGCAGTCGAAAAACTGGCATTATGGTACTTGTTATAAGAGATAGTCTCTTCCAGCAACTGCTGAAACCCGATTTTCTGCTTGAAATTCTCCAGATAGGCCAAGGAAGCGTGCTTGGTGACCGAGGTGCTGTCAAATTTTGCTGGTAGAACGGCCGTTTGGTGCTTCACGTAAGGTGGTCTGTGTGCTAAACTCATGGTAACAGGCGGCTCCTTCTTCTGGATTATGTTGTGTGGTAACTACATTTTACCAGATCGAGACACCTGTTTTTATATGTCAAATATTTTTCACCATATTTTGTTGTCAAAGTTCGTTGCCTACTG
>JAAYKS010000125.1 GCA_012522285.1 Clostridiaceae bacterium
CTGTATGATGCCGTCTCTGACATATTCAGGAGCGATAGCCCGTCGTTTGTCTGCCGTGGAGAAGTCCTGATCCGTATATTCGTCGCTGCACCAGCAGACACAATAACAGCGGTTTTCCTGCACTCCATCCGAATGCGGAGTATTGTCGAAAAACCGGATGTAGTCATCTGCCCGTTCAGACGATAGTCTGAAGATTTCAATATCCATGGTAAACCTCTTGACTGACACATACGTAACAGTGATGCTCTTCTTTTAGTGTACAGCAACCATTGCAGCGGGACGCATGATGTACCCGGCAACAAAATGAATCCTGTGACTTGCATAAAACAGGCAACGCTGGATTCTCGAATTGTAAGCTTGCGGGCTCACAGAACGGAGCTGGCTTTTGCTTTCATCCTATGGCAATCAAGGCGGCAAAGGCAACATGTGAAATGGTGTTACGGTGCTATAATAAAAAGATCGGACAGTTCCTTTGTCTTTCAATAACATACGGGAACGTCAACGGGGTTGACAAGATCGGTGGCCGATTTCATTGGGCGTAGCCTGCCGACTCTCTCCGTAACAGGCATGGCGCAGTCAGTCATGATGAAGGAGTGTGCCTCGAATGAAACGTTGGCGTTTGCTGCTGTCGTTGCTTCTGATCCTGGGTATCCTGCTGATTCCGGTCCTGGCGTTTGCCACGAGTCCGGATCAGTCAGGCAAGACTTCCGTTTCTGCCCGGGATGAATCCTATGCTACTGACCGGATTCTGGTCAAGTTCAAGCCCGGCATTTACGAGAGGGTTCGTCAGGACATTCATCGGGCACAGAGCGCCTCGGTCGTCGGCGAATTGAAGGGAATCGGGGTACAGATCCTGAAAGTGCCCAACAGCAAGGTCATGGAGAAGGTTCTGGCATATCGGGCGCATGGCTCGGTCGAGTATGCCGAACCGGACTACATCGCGACAGCGTATGAGGTGCCGAACGATCCGTCTTTCAACCAGCAATGGGGCATGACGCAAATCGACGCACCGGAAGCCTGGAGCGCGACCACAGGCAGTTCGAGTGTCAAGATCGCCATCCTCGACACCGGTATCGACATCCATCACCCTGATCTGGACGGCAAAATCACTTCGAGTGACATGCACAATTATACCGACAGTCCCACTGCGGATGACCTTTATGGTCACGGCACGCATGTTGCTGGCATCGCCGCTGCCGAAACGAACAACGATGTCGGTGTGGCGGACGTCGGCTACAACTGCTCGCTCGCCAGCTACAAGGTCTTGAACGACACCGGCAGCGGTGATTACAGCTGGATCGCTGAAGGCATCATGGCTGCGGCGGACGATGGCGTCGCTGTGATCAACATGAGCCTGGGCTCCAAATTTGCCTCCAGTCCGCTCCAATCAGCGGTCAACTACGCCTGGAACAAGGGCGTAGTCATCATGGCCTCCGCCGGCAACGCAGGCAACAGTCGACCCAGTTATCCGGCATACTACACGAATTGCATCGCTGTGGCCGCAACGGACTCGTTGAACGCCAAGGCGAGCTTCTCGACCTATGGCAGCTGGGTTGACGTGGCCGCACCGGGCGTCAACATCTATTCGACCATGCCGAGCGAGGGGAGTGTCATCGGTCTTACGAATTACGGTTTGCTGAGCGGTACCTCAATGTCGGCTCCGCATGTGGCCGGGCTGGCCGCTCTCGTTAAGGCGAATAAGGGTGGTACCAACACCGACATTCGCGGCTGGATTGAAGATTCGGCTGAGCCGGTCGGCAGTATCTGGACAACTTATGGCATCAAGCGGATCAATGCCCTGGCCGCGGTCGATGGGACAGATGTGAACCAGGCGCCGGTTGTGACAATCATGTCGCCGGCCGGCGGTGCCAGCTTCCCTTTGGGTACCAGCGTCACCTTCACCGGCAGTGCCGTGGATGCCGAAGATGGCGAGCTGAGCGGTAGCCTGACCTGGACGTCTAGCCTCGATGGCATCATCGGCGCGGGTGAAAATTTCAACACAAGCGCACTCAGCAACGGGACGCATACGATTACAGCGTCAGTGACGGATTCAAACAACCTGCAAGGAGTCGCCAGTATCACGATCACGATCACGATCAGTGCCAGTACGGTCACCGTGGAGGAAATTGAACTCATTCAAGCCTACTGGGTCAATCCAGCTACCTGGAAGGTAGAGTTGAAGGTCTTCTTGGACCAGCCGCCGGAAGGCGCTGTCGACAGTGGCAGCTGGAGCAACGGAGCCGTCTCTTCAGGCACGACGGGCATTGACGGTGTATGCACAATCACGTCGGGCAATTTGAGTAAGAAGCTTGCCTCTGTGACGTATAAAGTGACCAGCGTCAGCTTCCCCGGATATTCATTTGTTGATTCAAGCGACAGTTCGACAACCGTAAACAAGCCACAGCCATAGTAACGCAGACTCGGCTGCAGCGTCTGCGGCAGGCCGCAGCCAAATTGCCAGGCTGTGTCCGCAGTCGTTCGCATCAGGATGCACACCTCAAGGCCGCTTTACACACCCTCCAGCCCTGTACCCGTTGAACAATTGGGAGGGGGGGTGTGTATTTCTATCATTTTGCAAAGGGCTGTCTTCCTGTCGTTCTGCTTTTCCATCCAAGTCTCTCTTCGTTCAGCAGGGAACTATTTAAGGTTGCAGTCGTCAAACAGATACCGCAAAAAGGCTGGTTTTCATCAACGGGAAAGATTATATAGTCACCCGGAACGGGATTCTGTCGCGCTTGCCGCTTTTAGGACTGGAGGGATTATCGTGAGAAAAACACCCAATCTGCTGGTTTTGACCTTTGTCCTGATTCTCGCACTGTTTGTAACAGCATGTGGTGTTTTCCCCGAACCAAACCCAAAGACCAGCCCAACGCTAGAAGGTCTCGCCCGCGCAGAGGATTATGCGGGC
Source organism: Clostridiaceae bacterium (assembly GCA_012522285.1). Taxonomy (GTDB): domain Bacteria; phylum Bacillota; class Clostridia; order Saccharofermentanales; family UBA5734; genus JAAYKS01. The sequence continues at coordinate 2,909 of JAAYKS010000125.1, forward strand.
ATCCTGTTGCTTGTAAGCCAATCTCAAAGCAACATCCCACCCTATTATCAGAGATCAGACCTCATGTACGGTGCGGTCGCGGAAGCAAGCAAGGATAGTGCCAGCCGTGAGAACGACTATTCGACGACCAACATACAGGTTGAAGGCGTTGATGAGGCTGACATCATCAAGACGGATGGCAGGTATCTCTATCTGGTGGCCAACAACCGCCTGCTCATCGTAGACGCTGCCGATCCGGCAGACTTGAAGATTGTTGCCGTCGAGCCATTTGAAAGCTTTCAGGAAACCGACCAACTGATCACCTATGAAGCCCCGATAGAAATGTATCTAGATATGGAAAACAACCGGCTGACTCTCATTGTCAGCGGATCTATCAGTGAAAAACAGTTGCCAGAACCAGAAGAAACAAAACCTGATCCCGATCCATCCGCACCCGATGAAACGGAGTTGACTCCCGCATCGAAAATTGTCATGGATCGCATCTGGTACCCTTATTACAACACCCGCAACTACACCACAACCCGAATTTATGATATCGGTGATAAAACCAACCCGGTCATTGTTCGGCAGTTCACGCAGGATGGGTATTATGCCACTTCACGCAGGGTCGGATCCGCGGTATATGTTGTAACGAATCGTTATGACTACCGCATTTTTGCGGAAGACGCCAAGGATCTGGATCCAGCCGACGTTTTCCCGGCTATTTGCGAGGACCCGGCAGCGGACACCTGGAAGGCGATTCCCCCTGATCGGATTACGCTTCTGCCTGACGGTGATCCTGGTAGCCAGCTGATTCTTGCCGGTATCGACACCCTGGATGACTCCCGCGAAGCGGATGTCATGTCCGTGCTCGGTTCATCCGGAAACGTATACGCGTCCACTGGTTTTCTCTATGTGGCCGCTCTGAAATATATATGGGACGGCAAGGAAAACACCTCTCCAGATTACAGTACAGAAATTTTCCGGTTCGAGCTGCAGGATGCCCGGATCAGCGGATCTGCCAAAGGCTCGGTTCCCGGATCGATTGTCAACCAGTTCAGCATGGACGAGCATAATGGTTATTTCAGGATTGCCACCACAACCGGCGACACATGGACTGGCGCAGACAATCCATCGAAAAACAACCTCTATATCCTCGATGGCAACCTGGATCTTGTTGGTCAGGTCACCGGTCTGGCACCGGGTGAGACCATCCGGTCTGTCCGGTTCATGGGCGATCAAGCCTATATCGTCACGTTCCGCACCGTTGATCCGTTGTTTTCGATCGACCTGAGCAATCCGCTTCTGCCGGTTGTTCGCGGTGAGCTGAAGATTCCGGGCTACAGCACGTATCTGCATCCGTATGATGAAAATCTGTTGATCGGATTTGGCTACGATGTTTTTGTTGAAAAAGAGAGCGCTTTCAATCTCGGCATCAAGGTTTCCTTGTTTGATATCAGTGATTATGACAAACCGCTTGAGATCTCGTCGATCGTCTTTGGCGGAGCCGGTTCCTACGCAGACATTCTATACAACCATAAAAGCCTGTTATTCTCCAAAAACAAAAATGTGATCGCTTTCCCGGCCACCCTGACACAAAAATCTGCTGCCAATCCCCGCGAGTACACGCAGCCAGTTTTCCAGGGACTTCTGGTTCTGGGCATTGACGACAACAGACATATTACCTTGCGTGGCCATGTTTCCCATTTCGACAAATTTAGCGATCCGTTCGGAACCCAGAAAGAGCTGACCGACAAGGAATGGAACGCTTTCTATAGTTACGATGCCATCTACCGGGCAGCCTATATCGGTGATACGCTCTTCACGTTCTCCGGCAGACAGTTGCGGACCACTGACCTGAACAGCTTCGACGAACTCGGGGCAGTGGAATTGCCTGGGTATGATGAAACCAGTGGTGGTAGCTACTACAGGGATATGGGCGTAATGCGCTGAGCTTCAGACCTTCTGCCAACAGGGGTTGTCTCCAAAGCAATGAAAATTGTGGAGGGGCGGCCCTTTTGTTGCGACTACTAAGGTCACGACACCCACACGGGCCAATCCTTACGATCTGTGCCCTGAAAGACAGTGTCCGATACCTGTGATTTACAGAAGTTATATACTCGAATCGAAAGGATGTACGAGCGATGAGAAAACAACCGATATTGCTTGCTTTCATCCTTGCGTTCTTGCTGGTGGCTGGAAATCCCGGCTGCACGGCAGGCACGGGACCACCGTCGACTCGACCTGACAGTTCCACAGCTGGTATCAGTCCGGCAGTTACGGTTACGCAGAGTACCACACCGACAACAACGCCGGTAGCCGTCCTTACAATGGAACAATCCTATGTAGTGATCGAAGAAACGCTCGATCAAGCCAATGCTAAACTTCGCGAAGATCAGTTGGCCGGCATCCCCCACGATCAATCACTCAATAGCATTGCATCTTGGTTGTGCGGACAGGAACAGGTTCATTCCGCAGGCGTATCTTCTGACGGTTACACGGTCTGGATTGACTTCGATTTTGGCGTACAGGCCGTTATGATGACCCAACTGCGCGGCAAGCCGGTTCCGGCCGACTATGCGGCGCAACACGACGCTTATAAAGCCAGCCTGTCCATCCGGCAAAAGCAAAGGATCCACTTCACTGCGGCGCAGGCAGAACCGGTTTCGGCTCTATTTACGTTGGCCGCAAGCTTTACTCTGCCAACTTTCAATCCCATGGATCCGCTAATACCGATGCCCACCACACCAGGTGGTGTCGGCTGTTTTGCCCATATTTTCGCACCTTTTGCGTGGGAGACTGAAACAAGTGCATACAAAGTGATAGAAACGGATACGATCAGAAAACACTTCGCTATGCTGGCGCAGCCCTGATCGGCAACACCGGCCCGGCGACGATCATCGAGCTCAACACCCATGGCGGGTTAGACTCCCGCGATGGTGATGAATATGCATATCTCATGAGCGGAGAAGAGCTGACGCCGGAAAAGTACCTCGAGTGGTTCGATGCGCTGCAAAGTGGATTGCTGGTGGGCGATATCGCGGGTTCGTCCTATCTGGCGATCACACCGTCATTTATCCGGCAATACAGCGGCATACCAAGGCCTGCAGACAGCAACTGGCTGGTTCGTTATGTCCATATCAATGCATGCAATTCTTTCCATCCCACTCTGGTCGATGCTTTCCTCGAATCTGGCGCGGTTGTGTACTCCGGGTACGACAACTTGGTCCGGTGGACGTTTGGCGCAGAGTCGACCATCCAGTTTTTTGATCATCTATCCAAAGTGATGGATGTACAGCAGGCCTGGCAGGCGGTGGAACCCAAAGAAGATCCCGAATTTCCTCCTTGTGCTTTTGTCTATGCCGGGGATCCGGAAGCCCGCTATTTCTATCGGTCCTTCTTTGCGCTGAGCGGAACCAACATGGAAACGCCCGCATATGGTTGGCTGGTTACCTACAATCACTGGGATGGCGGACCCGGATTTTATTGGTCCATGTCTGCTTTGGATCCGAGCAGCAAATTTCCAACCGGTAAGCTGATACTGGAAGTACGAGACAGCCGTATCGGTGAGCATAGTGCGACCGACGACCGTGTGAGTATCCATTTCGACGAGTTGTCAACCGGCACAAGGTGGACCTGCAGTAAGGAACAGGCCGATGCAGGCAAACCGTGTACTGGAGCGATCACCATACACGAGTGTGATGACATCCACGGCAGTCGGATCTCTGGCTCGTTCTCCGCACAGCTTGTCGACGTCCACCAAACCGATCCTCCTTATATCACGAAAACGATTAACGGCACCTTCATAGCAATCCGAAGCAAGGGGTGAAGTCCCGCGCCATCTACCGGGCAGCCAATAGATGAGCTTTCAGGATGTCCTCTCCTAATGTAAGATTGACATGAGTCATCGTTTGGTTTTCTTCGGTATATTGCTTTCTCCATAACCATTTATATCGAAAGTGAGCTGATGTCTCATTTGTCAAACCACACGCTGTTTTCAAACTCGATCAAGGAGGGATCATCATGCAGAAAAGGCCGTATGGACGTAATAAGGAACTGCTGACAATGATCGGTTTTGCCGGAATCATTGTTATGAATGAAGACCAGAATGATGCCAACGACTATGTTGCGGAAGCAATTGATCAGGGTATCAACTATTTTGATGTGGCACCTTCCTATGGGAATGCGGAAGAAAAGCTGGGACACGCGCTGGTCGGGAAACGAAACGATATTTTCCTGGCATGCAAGACGGAAAAAAGAACTGCAAAGGAAGCTGCCGAGTCGCTGGAAAACTCGCTGCGCCTGCTGCAGACAGACCATTTTGATCTCTTTCAGCTCCATGCGATGACCACCCCGGAAGATGTGGAAACCGCGATGGGTCCCAATGGGGCAATGGAAACGGTACTCAAGGCGAAGGAAGCCGGCAAAATCCGTTATATTGGTTTTTCAGCCCATTCAGACGAAGCAGCAGTTGCTTTACTTGATCAGTTTGCCTTTGATTCCGTGTTGTTCCCGCTCAACTGGGGAGCCTATCTGAAGAAAGGGTTTGGCAAGCCGACGATAACCAAAGCACAGGAAAAAGGTGCTTCCATTCTGGCTTTGAAGGCGCTGGCTCGCTGTGCCTGGCCGGATGATCTGCCTAAGGAAGAAAGGCCATATCAAAAAAGCTGGTATCAGCCGATTGAGGACCCGGAAATGGCGGATCTGGCGCTGCGGTTTACACTTTCCCTGCCGATAACGGCAGCCGTAACACCCGGCGATATCAGACTTTTCCGTCTGGCTATGAAACTGGCTCCCCATTTCGCGCCGATTACGCCTGAGGAAATTGAAAAACTGAAAACACTCGATCCTGATCTGAAGACAATCTTCTGATCTATTTGTTTCCATGGCCACATCAGTGCCGCAAAAATGGTTTAGGCCGCTTCGCAAGAGACGGCCTTTTCTGTCCAGTAGCTTTTCCGCCGGGGTTTGGGATATCATCAACTACCCATGGCGTATACTGATTCCATATCCATTCCCAGGTGTTTGTGAGGTGCTAGC
>JAAYKS010000126.1 GCA_012522285.1 Clostridiaceae bacterium
GACTGATGCGCTGTAGATGCTCCATTTTGAACATGAGACTCGTAAACATTCCTACCGTCAGGGTTAGGATGATAAATATGACCAGGATTGGCAGTGCCATCCTTGATACTCGCGGAATGCGCCTCTTTGTGATCATGATACCTCCAATACTAATCAGCTATGGCGTCAGACAAAACACAACAGACGCCATAGCTGATTAGTATATGAAACACATTAATCGTTAATCAATGGACAAACAGTACTGTGCTCAGGAAAATACGGACCATCAGTAGTATGATGCAATGTTGTCTCTGGATAGTAAGGACCTGGACCCATCAGACTAGATTTAAATGCAACCAACTCTGGATTCCATAAATTTCTCCACAACTCAGCTGTTACTTGGTGATCATGTTCATATGAATATGGACCATAACTAATGCCAGCTTGAGTGTATCGGTAGTTACCACTTGATTTCAATAGGTGCCAATGATTACATTCGTCAAAAGCATTAATACCTATAATTATCGTATATATAATCGTAGCTATAATTATTAGTGTTCCATATTTTTTCATATATTTCTCCTTCGTTACTCTTATTGCCACAGTGGACATATGGGGAAACCAAACGCGTAATTGTTATATGCAGGGTCTGGTTTTGAGGATGTATCTGCGCGCTGAAGCCCTTCACCATAATCACTGTAGTCTATAGCTATTCGTGTATCGTATACGTCATATAGCCTAGCTACTGATTGATGTGCATGAGGATATGTGTATCCTGTCGGATAAATATAGGCATGAGCTGAAGAAGTAAAATTAATTCTTTCTAATAATGTTCCAACAAATGCACATTGATCGAACGCTCTTGCTTTGATGCTTATAGCAGGCAATATCAACAAAAGCACCAACAGCAATACTAACGTTTTGAATTTTTTCATAATTACCTCCATTAAAATACTCTTTGATGTTTGTTGTGTCTTTGCCTTCTATATAATCGGATTTGCCGTTGGTGTATTCATGAAGCAAAAAAGAATTATATATGCATTTCTATTAAAAGATAAGTTTCTGGCTCTGTCAATAGTGCTGATCACAATCAACTCATCAATTTTGCTATTTTACTATAATTTCTACTTGATGCACTGCTGTAACCTTGTGTGCTTCATCCTATGTTATATATAGTTGCTATTTTGCAGAATCGACCAATCCTTCGCCGATCACATACCCGATCACCACCGCTCCCGCCATGATGATCGCCGCGATTTGCGCAGCATCCGCTTCGGTCATTCCGGACGCCACAGCGATCAGTGTGTCGAATCCGGCGATGCTGGTCCACAGCTTTCTGGAAGTCAGTTTTCGATTCCAATCCATTTGTAAACCCCTTTCTATTGCAGCCAATGCGTCAGTCCGAACATAATCAGTCCCACTGTAATGCCCGACAGGATTGACCCTGCGATCGCGCCCCAAGGGATGGCACGCCTCTTCCCCGCTTCTGCGCGTTCGCCCTGGCACTTGGAGAGCGAGTCTCGGATCCCGGAAAGCGACATCTCGAGTTTGGTCGTGCGGCTGGTGACGTCGTTGTACTTATCGATGCAGACAGACAGTCCCGACACTGTCGTTTCCACCCGTGCCATCCGGTCAGCGATATCATCGAGCTTGTCCAGGATCCGGTTCTCGTCCATACTTTTGTCTCCTTACCCCAACGCCTGCTTCGCAGCCGAAATCCGTGTTAATGCGACATCTCGCTCTTGCTTCAGTGTGTTTACCTGTGACTCAAGCGCCTGTATCCGGGCTTCCAGCACCTCCTGATCCACTCCGCCCGCTCCCGGGATATTCACCACTTGCCCCACATGCAGGTTGTTCGCGTCGATACCTGGATTGGTCGCACGAATGGCATCTACAATTGTGTTGTAGGTCCTGGCAAGCGCCCAGAGCGTGTCACCCTTTGAGATCGTATGTGTGGTCATATTTGTGTGTTCCTCTCTTTCTACATATTGGATATACGTGTCTTTGAACCAGTCAGTCCAGCCGCCTTCCCGGAGCGGGCGACGCAGCATACCGGTCTGGATGCCGTAGTTCTCGATCACGATCCAGTCCCGATAATCGGCCGCACTGCTGTCCACGACAAATCCCACGTGCCCTGTCTTCCATACCGCAATACCTGGCAGTCTCGGGATGGTCGAGAGCATGCCCTTCTCCTGTGCGGCGTTCTTCGCGCCTGTCTCATTCCTGTCTTGTGACGCGATATAGTTCCCCTGTCCGTCGGTATTTCCCCATACAAAGGCTTTCAGAAGCCCATAGCAGTCATGTGCCACGCGCCCGATGTACTGTAGGAGAACACTCCTGTTTTCTGCGTTGTATTGATACTGCCGGCATTTCGAATCGATGAAACCCGCAGACAGGATGTTCCCGAATCCGCCCAGGATGTACCGGTCACCCCGCGAATATGCCTTTTCAAGGAACGCGACAAACTCGAGATTCGTCTTCATTGCCCCACCTCACTTCCCTTAGCCAGTGCTGACTGCACCGCCGTTTGTACCTCGCCAATGAGTCCTGCCACCTCGAGGTACGGCTTCGCAGCGATGTAGTTCAGGATATTCTCCAGCAGAGATTTCGGGATCTGGATCGTGTCGGTTTCTGTGCGTTCCTGTTCTTTACTCATGCGATCGTCTCCTTTTGCGTTATCGCTGTAAACTTTGCTTCCAGTTGTTCAATTTTCCTGACCGCCTCTTTTAGTCCCGCCAGGACAAATGTCGTGTACGAATACAGGTCGATGCTGTGCGCTTCCTTTTCTTCGTCGTCCTGCACGAGGATTTCGGAGGGCGACTCTTCCACCATCACGCCCAGCTGCTTCGCGTGCCGTCCCACTTTGTGCTGATACGAATACACGGGCAGCGCTTTCACCTTGTCAAGAATCGAAATCGGCCTGTACTCCGCGATATTCTCCTTCACCTCGCGGAGCGAAGTAGACCCGAACGTGATCGCCCACACGCCGGCGAACCGGTCACTGTACCCGCCGATATTCGGTCCGCCGTCTGTCGCGGGATCGATCTTTCCATCAGCAACCACGTAGATGTTCTTCACGTACAGCCAGTACCAGCGGGAGTTGGGATTCCCCAGGTATCCCCAGTTGCCGTTTTGTGGGGAAGCGCAGATGCAAGGCTCACTAGCGTATGTCGTAAAGGCAACACGGTATCCGGATCCGGAAGGACCGATGTACGAAGTGCCCATTGCGTTCATGCCACCCTTGGTAGCGATTTCTCCGTGACGAGCGTTGATCCAGACCGTTCTGGTGCCGTTCCCATAGGGATTTCCCGCCATGCCTTTGATTCCGATACCGTTCCAGCTTTGAATATCAAGATTGCATGTGGTTTCCGTCGCACCGTCACCATTTCCCATATAGAGGCCTGTTCCCCCATAGGTAGTTGAGAAATTGAACGATGTATTTGAGACAATCGCTCCACTCACACTCCCACCAGACGATGACAGGTATGAATGTGTATGGCCGACTTTGGAAAACCCCACACCGTTTATATAGAAAGAAGAACCATCAAACGTATAGAAGTTCGAGCCGATATAGAGCCTGAGGTTTCCACCGGAATCGAGGCCCTGCATGCCGTAGCGGAATGTGCCGTTGCTGGTGCCTGACCACAGCCAGGTCGCACCGCTGGATGTCCCC
>JAAYKS010000127.1 GCA_012522285.1 Clostridiaceae bacterium
GACGGCAGTTTCGCGGAATACATCCGGCTACCCGAAATCTCAGCGATCAAGCTCCCGTCCGACGCGGACTTTGTCCAGATGTCGCTGCTGGAGCCTCTCGGCACCGCGCTGCACGGTCTGCAGAAGGCACAGGTGAGCGGCAAGTACGTGGCGATCCTGGGCGTCGGAACCATCGGACTCATGGCCTGCGAACTGGCCAAGGCGCTCGGCGCGGTCAAAGTGCTCTCGCTGGACATCAACGAGCACCGTCTGGCCTACTCCCTGAAAGTCGGCGCGGACATCGCGGTCAACGGGATGAAAGAAGACATCGTCGCGGTGGCCAGACGGGAAACCGAAGGTCGCGGTGTGGACTGCGTCGTCGACTTCACCGGCAGCGGACGCGTGATCAACCAGGCGATTGACGCGCTGGCGACTGCTGGCACCCTGGTCCACGTCGGCATGGTCGGTGCTGAACTCACGATTCCGAACTACATGTACCGGGTGGTCTACCGTGAACTCAAAATCACGGGACTGTTCGGCCGACACATGTTCAAGACCTGGGAGCTCATGATGACCTTGCTGCGCAACAAGAAAGTCGATTTGTCCGCCTATGTGGGCGCGGTTGCCCCGCTGGCTGACTATAAAGAAGCACTCGAGAAATTCAACGATCTCAACGGACGCGCCATCATGATCCCCTGACGGCACCCGCCCGGAAAGGAAACGCGTATGAAAACCACATGGATGGAAATCCCGAAATCCGTCTCGATCTTCGAGGTCTGCCCGCGGGACGGGCTGCAGCCTGAACCGGTGTTCATCCCGACCGAGAAAAAGATTGAGCTGGTCAACCGGCTGACCGACGCGGGCTGCACCCGCATCGAAGCCACATCGTTCGTGCACCCCAAGTGGGTGCCCCAGATGGCGGACGCCCGGGCGGTACTCGCGGGCATCCGGCGCAAGCCGGGGGTGACCTACTCCGCGCTCATCCCCAATATGCGCGGACTGGAACTGGCGATCGAGGCGGGTCTCGACGAGGTCGTCACCATCGTCAGCACCAGCGAAAGCCACAACCGCAAGAACCTCAACTGCGCACCCGAGGAAACCCTGCGTCAGATCGAAGAGATCAACCGGGTCGCGCGTCAGAACAACGTCCGGGTACGTTCCTATATCGCGACGGTGTTCGGATGCCCCATCGAAGGCGCGATGCCGCCTGAGAAAGCACTCGAGTTCGCACTGGCGCTCGAGTCGTTCGGCGCGTATGAGGTCTCGCTCGGGGATACCACAGGCATGGCCAGCCCGATCCAGGCTTTTGAGATTCCTCTTTTGATCAAGGCCAAACTGACCCGGGCGTCGCTTGCGGTCCATTATCACCAGCACGAGGGCATCGAACACGCCTGCAACCTCGCGTCGCTCCAGGCTGGCATCCGGGTGTTTGACGGCGCGGCCGGCGGACTGGGCGGGTGTCCGTACGCCCCGGGCGCAACCGGCAATGCCCGTACCGAAACCATCGTCGACATGTTCCACCGCATGGGCATCGACACCGGCATCGACGCCGCCAAACTGCGTTCGGCGGGAGACTACGCCCAGACGCTGAGCACCCTGCTGCACATGCATCCCGAAACCGAATAAGCCGGGCATCGGGCCGGTATTCCAGAACAAAAAGGAGAGAGACACATGGCCAGAACATTTGAAGAGATCCAGAATTCCTTTATCGCCGGGGAGATCAAAACCCAGCATCTTGAGACCAGGGTGTTCACCGACGTGTACGATTCCGACCCGGC
>JAAYKS010000128.1 GCA_012522285.1 Clostridiaceae bacterium
CGCAAGCCCAGTCGGCTGCGCCGCGCGCGCAGGTCGAAAAGATCGAGATGCCTTCCGCGAAACTCTCGACATCCGCCAAAATCAAGATCGCGGCCTTTATCGGGGTGCTGTGTCTCCTGATCGCGGCGGCGATCCTTCCGATTACGCTGGTGCGCGACGCGCGTCGAGCGGACCTGGCGGGACGCATCGAGTCGATTCTACCGTTCGAGCACATCGGCAAAGATGCCTGGGCCATCGCCAAAACGGCCAATTCAAAATTCTCCGTGGTCGCGGACGAGCCGGTGGACGCCGAGACCGCGCTTGCGGTCTTCCGCGAATTTTGCAACGTCCGGGCAGAGACCTATGGTCTTGATCCCGCATCCGACTCTTTCCGCAGCGTTTATGGCAAGGTGACCGTTCAGGTTTTCGGATCGAACGGAGGATTTGTCGTATCCGATCTGAAGGCCGCGGACGATCTGCAGAACCCCGGTAAAGTCCGCCCGTTGGATTGATCCGGCCATGCCCGGATCAACGGACAGACGCACTTCCGGTTGGCGCGAATACGCGGTAATGGTTTTGTGGGTGTTGCCGGTACTGGCTGCGCTGGTCTGCTATCGATGGATCGGTCATCATGCGGAGGCGGTGGGGACCGCCTGGATGGTCCGGTTGCCGCTGGACGACCAGATTCCGTTTGTTTCCGCTTTCGTCTATGCGTACGTATTCTGGTATCTATACAGTTATGGAGCCATCCTGCTGCTGATGCTGCGGCCAGGCGGGGGACACGTGTTTCGGCACTATGTCTTGTCGATGTTCCTCGTTTTGTTGGTTGCTTTGGTGGTGTTTGTGATTTTTCCGACCACCGTGCTGCGCCCGGACGTTCCCGGCGATAGTCTGGCCGCAAAGATCGTGCGGCAAATCTATCAAGTCGACCCGCCCTACAATTGTCTGCCGAGTATTCATGTGGCGTTTTCCACCTTGACCCTGTTGGAGCTCGATCGTCTGCTGCGGAGCAAAAAGGGACAGCCGCATCCCGTGGCACGGGGGGTGGGCCGGGTCGCCAATCTGATCGCGGCGAGCCTGATCTGCCTGTCGACCCTGTTCATCAAGCAGCATTACTCCCCGGATCTGTTCGCGGGGATTGCAGTCGCACTAACGGCGGGATACGGCGCGCAGTCGATCCTTATGGCCGGCGCACGGTTTCGGGACAGAAAAAGGGCGGCATGAAAACGGCGCGTTTCCCTGGAGGAAAACGCGCCGGACTGAAAACTGGCGGACCCGAGACGAATCGAACGTCCGACCTACCGCTTAGGAGGCGGTTGCTCTATCCCCTGAGCTACGGATCCAGATTGCGTAGTTATTGTAGGGGAAGGGCAGGACGGTGTCAACGAAAAGGAAGGCCTGCCTCGAGCTGGCCGGAAAAAGGAAGATGGCAAGCAGAAAGCGGATAATGAAGTGGGGAGATCTGGTGGTGGCAGCCGTGACGGTCGCCATCGCACTGGGTTTGTGGGCTTGGCCGGCATTGACGGCCGGAACGGCTTCTCCTGCCGCTTTGTCCGCGATCGTACGCACGGCGGCCGGGAAGGAACGCAGCCTCTCCCTGGACCCGGAAACCGAGCCGGCCGACATACCGATCGAGTCGGGGGGTTACTCCTATATCATCCGTGTAGAACCCGGCCGGATTCGTGTGCTGGAGGCCGACTGTCCCGACCGTGTATGTGTCGTGACCGGCTGGCTGTCCCGCCCCGGCCAGATCGCGGCCTGCGTGCCCGGACGCCTGCTGGTGCGGGTTGTCGCTGTGGCGGAGACAGATCCGTCCGGCGGCGTCGACGTGGTGTCGAAATGAGCGGGGTGTCCCGGCGGTTGACCCGGGGAGCGATGCTGGTGTCGCTCGCGCTAGTGCTGTCGCTGTTTGAGCGAATGATACCATTGGAACTGGTTGTACCGATTCCCGGTGTCAAACTGGGACTGGCCAATATTGTGACGTTGTTTGCGCTGGTATCCCTTGGGTTTCGCGACGCAGGGGTCATTCTGGCGCTTCGCATCGCGATCCTAGGTTTGATCAACGGACCTATACCCCTGTTGCTGTCCGCGACGGGCGGGCTGCTTTCCCTGTTAGTGATGTGGTTGGTCCTGCGCGGACACGACCGGGTGTTTTCACTGATCGGAGTCGGCATGGCCGGTGCGGTGGCGCACAACGTCGGGCAGGTGGCGATGGCCGGATTGCTGCTGGGCAACACCGGCTTGCTGGTGACTTATCTACCCGCCCTGTTGTTGACAGGGCTTGTGACCGGTCTGCTGACCGGGTCCGCTGCGATTCCGGTCTGCCGGATCCTCGCAGGCAGAAAGGATGTACTGAAATGAAACTGGTCGTCACGACCTTGATGGGAGTCGAAGCCCTGGTGGGGGAGGAACTGCGGGGATTGGGATATCCGGCGGAGTCGGTCTCGGTCCAGAATGCACGGGTGGTGCTCGATGCGGGCGACGACTATGCCGCGGCCTGTGCGAGGGTCAACCTCTGGACGCGGTACGGCGAGCGGGTCCTGCTGGAGCTCGGTCAAGCGCCCGCTCCGGATTTTGACGCGCTGTTCGACGCGACCCGCGCGCTCCCCTGGGAAGAGTGGATCGCCCCCGGGCAGGTCATTCTCGTGGACGGGTACTCCCGTCACTCGGCGTTGTTCGGAGTGTCCGCCTGTCAATCCATCATCAAAAAGGCCATCATCGAACGGCTCGCCGGAGTCCGTGGCGCCGGACCGGACGGCAGGATCGAGGAAGATCCCGCCCGTGGAACCGTGCCGGTGCGCTTTGGAATCGTGGACGACATCGTTACCTATATGGCGGACACGTCCGGAGCGGGACTCCATAAGCGCGGATACCGCCCGCTCCGCAACGTCGCACCGATTCGCGAGACCCTTGCCGCCGCCCTGATCCGCCTCTCCCTCTGGAACCCGGAAGGTGGCGAAGCACTGGTGGATCCGTTTTGCGGTTCCGGGACCATCCCGATCGAAGCCGCGCTGGCCGCACGCCGGATGGCCCCCGGCCGTTCCCGTTCGTTCGGCAGCGAATCCTGGCATGTCGTCGGATCCGCGGCCTTTGCCGCCGCACGCGAAGAAGCCGCGGAGATCGAGTCCCGCCATCTGACGCTGCAGATCCCGATCTTCGGAAGTGACATCGAACCCGCTTTGGCCGCACTGTCCGCAGAGAACGCGGTCCGGGCAGGAGTCGGAGACACCCTGCGGTTCTATACCGCTGATGCGATCGGAGGCGACGGCACAGGCGGCCTCGACCAGGCGCGGCTCGACCGAGAGACCGGTTCGACACGGCGGCTGGTGGTCTGCAACCCCCCATACGGAGAGCGCCTGATGGATCCTGAAACCGCACGCGCCATACAGGTGGGCATCGGAGCGGCATGCCTTCCAGGCGGACATTTGCGGGACGATTGTCGTCTTACGGTCTTGTCCCCCGACGAGGCGTTCGAACGAACGGTAGGCTGCCGGGCGGACAAGCGCCGAAAACTATACAATGGCATGATAAAATGTACGATGTACCATTACCACCGACACAGTGCACAACAGGGAGGATCCAGATGATTGTGATGCTACTGGTGGCCGGGTATGCCACACGGCTGTACCCGCTGACGCGCGATGTGCCCAAGGCGCTCCTCCCGATCGGGGGGCGACCGATGCTGGATTACATCGCGGACCAGATCGACACCCTGGACGGGATCAGCCGAATCATCGTGGTCAGCAACGCGAAATTTGCGGCAA
>JAAYKS010000129.1 GCA_012522285.1 Clostridiaceae bacterium
CTGGAAGTCCAGAGCAACGGGATCCCGGACCAAAACCGGGTCAACGCCGAGGTGATCGCGTTGTCCCGCCGGACCGGCATCCCGCTGGTCGCGACCAACGACTGCCACTATATGAAGCGCGAAGACGCCCACGCACACGAAGTGCTGCTCTGCGTCCAAACCGGGAAACGGATGACCGACGATGACCGGATGCGTTTGCCGACCGACGCGTTTTATGTCAAATCCCCCGAAGAGATGGCCGAGGCGTTTGCGGACCTGCCGGAAGCGCTCGAAAACACGGTGCGCATCGCGGAGCGCTGCCAGGTGACCATGTCGTTCGGGCGCACACTGTTGCCGCGCTTCGAGCCGCCCGATGGATCGGACAACAAGCTGTACCTGCGAACCTTGTGTGAACATGGGCTGGAACGCCTGTTGGCCGCGAGTCCTCCGTATCCGGAGACCCTGTACCGGGAGCGGCTCGACTATGAGCTGGACGTGATCGATCAGATGGGATTTACCGACTATTTCCTGATCGTGTGGGACTTTATCCGGTTCGCGCATGAAAAGGACATCATGGTCGGGCCTGGACGCGGTTCGGGAGCGGGGTCGCTCGCCGCGTACTGTCTGCGCATCACCAACATCGACCCACTGAGATACGACCTGGTGTTTGAACAGTTTCTCAACCCCGACCGGGTCAGCATGCCGGATTTCGACATCGATTTCTGTTACGAGCGCCGGCAGGAAGTCATCGACTATGTGACGGAAAAATACGGTGCGGACCATGTCGCACAGGTCATCACGTTTGGCACCCTCGCGGCGCGCGCGGCCGTCAACGACGTCGCCCGCGCGCTCAACTACCCCTACGACGCCTCCCGCGCACTGGCCAAAAGCATTCCGACCGAGTTGGACATCACGCTGACCAAAGCGCTGGACAAATCGCAGGAATTCCGTGCTGCGTATGACCGGGATCCGCAGGCGCACGAGATCATCGACATCGCGCTCCGCCTGGAAGGGCTGCCGCGACACGCCTCCACCCACGCGGCGGCGGTGGTCATTGCCAGCGATCCGTTGACCCGCACGGTTCCGCTGTCCCGGAACGACGAAGCGATCGTGGTCCAGTACGATAAAAACAACGTCGAGCTGATCGGGTTGCTCAAGATCGACTTTCTCGGGCTCCGAACCCTGACGGTGATGCGGGATGCCGCCGCGATGGTGCTCGACAACCATGGCATCACCATCGACTACGACAACCTTCCCATGGACGACGCAGCGGTGTTTCGCATGATCGGGGAGGGCAGGACCGATGCGGTGTTCCAACTGGAGAGTCCCGGAATGACCTCGTTTATGCAGGACCTGCGTCCGAACTCGCTGGAGGACGTCATCGCGGGTATTTCCCTGTACCGGCCCGGCCCGATGGAGCAGATTCCCCGTTACGTCGCCGCACGGCACGATCCCGCAACCATCCGATACGACCACCCCTTGCTGGAACCCATCCTGGACGTGACCAACGGTTGTGTCGTGTATCAGGAGCAGGTCATGCGCATCGTCCGCGATCTCGCGGGGTTTTCGATGGGTCAGTCGGACAATGTCCGGCGCGCGATGGCAAAAAAGAAACCCGACGAGCTGGCCAAGTCCCGATCCCTGTTCCTGTACGGCGGCAAAGACGAAAAAGGAAATCCGGTCGCGGGTGCGATCGCCCGCGGGGTGCAGGAACCGGTCGCGGTCAAGATTTTCAACGATGTGATGGCGTTTGCGGGGTATGCTTTCAACAAGTCGCATGCCGCCGCCTATGCCGTCGTTGCCTACATCACCGGCTGGCTCAAGATCCACTACCCGGTTGAATTCATGGCGGCCATGCTCAACAGCTTCATCGGAGGCGGGTCGAAGCAGGCAGCCCACTACGTCCGCGCGGCGCGGCGGATGGGCATCGAAGTGCTCCCGCCGGACGTCAACCTGAGCGGGGGTAAATTTCAGACCGAGGGCGGCAAAATCCGTTTCTCGCTGGCAGCGGTTAAGAACGTCGGCGCGGGGGTCGTGACGGAGCTGATCGCCGACCGGACGGCCAACGGCGAGTACGCTACCTATGGCACGTTTTTACGCAGGATGTCGGGCACGGGCATGAACCGGAAAGCGGTCGAAAGCCTGGTGAAAGCGGGCGCTTGCGACGGATTCGGCATCGAGCGGGCCCGGATGGTCGCGGTGATCGATCTTTGTTTTGCACAGGAAACCAACCTGCGCAAAACGCAAATCGAAGGGCAGATGACCTTGTTTGAGTCCTGCGATACGCAGGAGGCCCGCGATTTCGCGGACATGGAACCCCAATATCCCGACATCCGGGAGTTCGGTTCCGAAATGCGGCTCACAATGGAAAAGGAAATGCTGGGTTTCTACCTGTCCGGCCACCCGCTCGACCGGTTTGCGGACGTGATCCGCCGTTATGTGACCATCGACCGCTCGGCCTTGTCGGCCCATCCGGCGGAAGAGAACGAGGATGTACAGCCCGAGGAAGTGTTTGTGGCTTCGCGTCCGGGTTTAAACGAAGGGGCGCGCGAGGTGATGGCCGGATTGGTGCTCGCCAGAAAGAACAAGACCACCCGCAAGAACGATCTGATGTGTTTTTTGACGCTCGAGGATCTATCGGGCGAATACGAAGCCATTGTGTTCCCCCGCGTATTGCGCGAATACAGTGCCATTTTGCAGCCCGATGCCGCGGTGCTGCTGGAGGGGACGGTTGGATTTCGTGCCGCCTCCGGCGGTCGGGAAGAGTCCGAAGGACAGCTCACGGTCGATCGGGTCCGGCTGCTGGACGGGATGGAAGCCGCGGTCGCTGCAGCCGTACGCAATGGAAGTCCCGCGGGACGCTATGTAGCTGCGCCGGATCCGGAGCCGCCACTGGAAGAGGACTCTGACATGGAATCGATCACGCCGGCACCACAGGATCCCCCGTCAACGGAGCCATCCGAATCCGCCCTCTGTGTCCGCTATTTCGGACGGCGGGACGATGCCGGGTTCTACCGACTGCTGGGCATGCTGCGATTCTTTCACGGAGACTGCAGGACCGAGGTATATCTCGACCAGACCGGCGAACGAATCCGGTTGCCACAGGAATACTGGATCGAACGAACCGACCCGGTGTTGCGACTCATCGCGGAACGGATGGGGATCGATAACATCGCTTTGGTGTAATCGCTAAGAAGCAAAACAACAGGAGGCAGATATGGAAGAGCGGATTCCCAGGATTTCCACCATCGGGGTATTGACCAGCGGAGGCGACGCCCCGGGCATGAACGCCGCGATCCGCGGCGTTGTACGGGCCGCATCCTATTACGGAATCAAAGTGTATGGAATCCGGCGCGGATACCATGGGCTCTGGAGAGGGGACTTTGTGGAACTTGGCTCCCGGAATGTCTCCGACATCATGCAACGCGGCGGCACGTTTCTCATGACAGCTCGCAGCAAGACGTTTGCGACACCCGAAGGGGTCC
>JAAYKS010000130.1 GCA_012522285.1 Clostridiaceae bacterium
GCAACAGACGAACGCGCAGCGCAGGGAGTGATTCTACACCCTTCCTGGCGCGCGTGTCCAGAATGGCCTGCCCGAACGCGCGGTCATCCAAATAACCGTCTTCCGCTAAATCTGAAAGAATGCGACGAATCAGCTCGTCAGGCACGCCGTCCTTTTCCAGCCGGGTTCGCACGCGTCCCGATGCTTTCTTGGAGATCCCGATAAAGCCGATCGCCGTGGCGCGGGCGTCCAGATAAGCCCTGGTCTTGCGGATCGGATCCTCGTTCGGATCAGGAATCGAGGTCCAGGATATCTTCTTCATCGTCGTCTTCCGGGGAGACGGCTCCGGCTTCCGCGTGGGAAGCGCTGCCGACTGTCGTTTCTCGCACCGCGGCCTCGACTTCATCACAGATCTCCGGGTTCTGTTTCAGGAACGTGCGAGCATTGTCCCTGCCCTGTCCGATCCGCTGTCCCTTGTAGGAAAACCAGGATCCGCTCCGGTCGATGATATTCATGAGGACCGCGAGATCCAGCACACAACCTTCGTTGGAGATGCCTTCCCCGTAGATCAGGTCGAACTCCGCTTCTTTAAACGGCGGTGCCACTTTGTTCTTGACCACCTTGACCCGGGTGCGGGAACCGATGATGTCCGTCCCGTTGCGGAGCGTCTCGATCTTGCGAACATCGAGTCGGACCGAGGAATAGAACTTGAGCGCGCGGCCGCCGGTGGTGGTCTCCGGGTTGCCGAACATGATGCCAACCTTTTCACGCAGCTGGTTGATGAAGATGGCGATCGTGCTCGACTTGCTGATCACGCCCGCGAGTTTGCGGAGCGCTTGTGACATCAGCCGCGCCTGCAGGCCGACGTGGGAATCCCCCATCTCGCCGTCGATCTCGGCCTTGGGAACCAGGGCCGCCACCGAGTCAATGACGATCACGTCGACGGCGCCGCTTCGCACCAGCGCTTCGGTGATCTCCAGCGCCTGCTCGCCGGTGTCCGGCTGCGAGACGATCAGGTTGTCGATGTCGACTCCGAGACGGTTGGCATAGGAAGGATCCAATGCGTGCTCGGCGTCGATGAATGCCGCCGTGCCGCCCGCCTTTT
Organism: Clostridiaceae bacterium; assembly: GCA_012522285.1. Lineage (GTDB taxonomy): Bacteria > Bacillota > Clostridia > Saccharofermentanales > UBA5734 > JAAYKS01. The sequence goes on from JAAYKS010000130.1 coordinate 1,085, forward strand.
GCGCCTCTGCCACGATATGCAGGGCAACCGTTGTCTTGCCGGATGCCTCGGGACCGTAGATCTCGACGATACGGCCGCGCGGCACTCCGCCGATCCCCAGGGCGATATCCAGCGAAAGCGCGCCGGTCGGGATGGCGTCCACTGTCATGTCCGGGCGTTCTCCCAGTTTCATTGCAGCTCCTTTGCCAAATTGCTTTTCAATCTGCCCGAGGGCGATCTCGAGGGCGCGCGAACGCTCATCGGCCCCCTTCTGGGTCACTGTCGTAGACGATTTTCCCGGGGCTTTTGCCGCTCTGGCCATGTTCGAACCCTCCAAATGTGCAATAGTAGAACAATCGTTCTGTATGGATTATACGGTTAACCTCGGCGTACGTCAACCAAAAGAAACCAGTCAAAAACCGACAAAAACCGGTCCGGTTTTCTAGTGGCCGTCGTGGTTGTCGTCCGACTCATCCGGGGGCTGCGCACCGCCCGCCCCGTCTGTATCCGGCCTTGCCTTGTGCACTACACGGCGGACCAGGGATCCCACGCGCTCCGCATACAAGGCGGCTTCCGGAACACGCAGGCTGTGCGCTGCCAGATAGAACACCGCAATGCCCGCCAACGCCCGGAACGCGAGCCAGATGAGTTCCAGCCCCTTGTTCCCCTCCCCGTCATACAGGATGCCCAACGCGGTCACCGTCAGTACGGATGCCACCCCGCACAGCACCATCTGGAGAGGAAACCGACGCCCGACGCTGCGGGGAGAAAAGCCGGGAAACCGTTTCCGGAACAAATAGATGATCAGTACCGCGGAGCTCAGCCCCGACAACAGGAACGCGAGCGACATCGCCCACGGCCCCACCCCGGGGATGGAAGTGAGGATCAAGCTGAACAGAAAGTTCCCGAACAGCGACACCGCGCCTCCATAGAGCGGGATTTTCGTGTTGCCCGCCGCAAAGCATGCGATGCCGAACAAAAAAACCAGTGTCTGTACCAGGATGGAAAAACAATAGAAAATCAAAATCGAAGAGGTGTTGGACAACAGAGACTCGGGATAGGTGGAGCCCCAGGAAAAGACCGCTCGCACAAAGTCCCGCCGCATCGCCAACATCAGAAAGGCGGTCGGAACGATCAGAAACATCGCGTTGCGCAGCCCGTTGTCGAACAACCTGCGGAATCGCTGCGGGCTGCTGGCACTTGCCATGCCCGACAGGTTGGGCAACAGGACATTCCCGATCGATACAGCCAGGATGCCATAGGGAAGCTGCCAGAGCGTGGAGGCATTGCGCAAGGCGGTCACCAGCCCGTCGGCTGTGAAGGACCGGTTGATAAAGGCACTGAGCACGATGACGTTGAGCTGCACGATCGAGGCGGCCAGCATGGTCGGCAGCGCCAGACGGAGCAGCCGGCGAAAGCCCGGATCGCGCACGTCAAAAGAAAAGCGGTAAAACCGGTGGAAGACGTTCCGCGCAAGATAGAACTGCAGCAGAAAAAAGACACAGGCGGACAACATGATCCCCGCCGCCACGCGGACGGCACCGCCGGCGGTCTTGTCCCCCAATAGCAGCATGCTCACCACCACGCCCGCGTTGTAGACAACCGGGCCAAACGCGGTCCGTTCAAAACGCCGATAGGCGTTGAGGATCCCGATGCACAATGCGGCGAGCATCATGAACAGCACCTGGGGGAAAAGCGTACGAGACACCGAGATGGCGACGGCGACGGTTTCGGGAGAGCGCGAGGAATACAGCGCGGGAATGAGGATTGGCGCCGCGACCTGTCCGACCAGGATCAACACCAGCATGGTCAGCGCAGCGACATTCAGAAAGATACTGACTGCCCGCCATCCCGACCGCTGGGTCCGTTTCTCGATCGCGCCTGCCAGCGTCGGTGTGATGGCCGCCTGGATCGCCCCGCCGATGAGCAGTTCGTACAGCAGATCCGGAATCTGGAATCCCAGAATAAATCCATCTGAAACCGGGGTCCCCTGCCCGACGCGGTACAGCAGCAGGATCTCCCGCAGCTGACCCAGCAATTTGCTGCAGATCAGCGCAAACATCATCAGCATAGCGGACGACGTCATGGAAAGCCTGCGCTGTCGCTCGAGAGGTATCATCCGAGTATTCTCCTCCGCAGCAGGTCGAAGGCATTGAGCGCTGCGACCCCCCGTACCCGGGCCCTGTTGCCGTTGATGCGCATGACGCGGGTTTCGCACCCGTTGGCGTCCGACACCGCGAGGTGTACCAGTCCGACCGGCTTTTCCGGTGTCCCGCCGTCCGGTCCGGCAATCCCGGTGATTCCCACGGCATAATCGGTCCCGAACAGGAGGCGGCACCCGTCCGCCATGGCGATCGCACAGGCTTCGCTGACCGCCCCTTCCCGTTCCAGCAGCTCGGCGGGCACGCCCAGCATCTCCCGCTTGACTTCATTTGCGTAAGCCACCAGCCCGCCCGTCAGGAATCGGGATGCGCCCGGGATTTCGCCGAGCATGGATTGTGCGAGGCCTGCGGTACAGGATTCCGCCATTGAAAGGGTCGCGTGGCGTTCCACAAGCAGGTCGGCGACCACCTCGTGCATTTTTCGCTCGCCCACTTCGTAGATGTACTCCCCCGCCCGTTTTGTCACTTCCTCCAGCAGCGGACCGGTGTTGTCCGGGTCGTCATGACTCTGCGCGAGCTGGGTGATGCGGAACATGACTTCGCCTTCTCCCGCATAGGGGGCGATGGTCGGGTTGGTCTGGCTGTCGATCAGGTCCTTCAGCACGGTCTCGGCTTTGGATTCGCCGATGCCGATCATCCGGACAAAGGTGTTACGCAAAATCCGGGAGGTCCGTTGCACGAGATAGGGTTTGACCTGCTCCAGAAACATCGGACGCAGTTCGGACGGAGGCCCGGGCAGCAGGATCAGGGTTTTGTCCGCCCCGTCCTGTTCAAATTCGATAATGCACCCCGGAGCGGTGCCGTTCCGGTTGGGAAGGACGATGGACTGGTCCGGCAGCATCGCCTGCTTGAGGTTGTTGTCGGTCATCTCCCGTCCCATGCGGGTAAAGATCTCCAGGATGGCCTGCCTGCTGGGCTCGTGCAGCGTCAGGTTGCGGTCCGCGGCCCGGGCAGCCACTGCCATGGTGATGTCGTCGGCGGTCGGCCCCAGCCCTCCGGTCAAAAAGACGCAATCGGATCTTGTGGACGCACTGCGGATTGCGGCAAGCAGCCGGTCCGGATTGTCGCCTACGACGGTCTGGTAGTAGGAATTGATCCCCATGAGGGACAATTGCCGCGCGACAAAGTGGGAATTGGTGTTGAGGGTATGGCCGATCAGCAGTTCCGTGCCGACACAGATCGTTTCAGCGGTCTGAATGGGTGCTCGCATAGAGATTCTCCTTTATGGTACGCAATCGGAGGGTCAGACATATGTAGCCGGAAGCCGGCAGAATCGTCACCGGTTTATCCGGATCCGGTCTTCCGATGGATCGGCCGGATCAGACAGGTGGGGCCAAATCCGATCAAATCGGTGCGCCCCAGGATGCGCAGCGCCTTTTCGACCAGCGGACGGGACCGCGGGGCGGAGTATTGGAGCAGCGCTCGCTGCATGGCTTTTTCTTCACCGGTCGGCACATGCACGGGCTGCATGGTAAACGGGTCGAGACCCGTATGGTACATGGTGGTCGATACGGTGCCGGGTGTGGGATAGAAATCCTGCACCTGCTCCGGCACGACCCGGTGTTTTTTGATGTACAGCGCCAATTGCAGAGCGTCCTCCAGCGTACTTCCCGGATGGCCGGAGATCAGATAGGGTACGAGGTACTGCTCTTTCCCGATGGCACGGTTGGTGCTCTCATAAGCGTCCCGAAACCGCTCAAACGTCGCTGCCGGCGGTTTGCCCATATGCTTCAACACACGGTCGCTCACATGTTCTGGCGCCACCTTGAGCTGTCCGCTGATATGGTGGCGGCACAACTCACCCAAAAAGCCCGAACGGTCGTCCATCATCAGGTAGTCGAAACGGATGCCGGACCGGACAAACACTTTCTTGACGCCGGGAATCGCGCGCACGTCGCGCAGCACATCCAGATAGGGGCCGTGGTCGGTCTGGAGAGCCGGACAGGGTTCGGGAAACAGACAACGCCGGTCTTTGCAGACTTCGCCCCGTTTCATTTTTTCACAGGCTGGCAGATGGAAGTTGGCGGTCGGCCCGCCCACGTCGTGAATATAGCCTTTGAAGTCGGGTGACGCGACGATCCGTTCCGCTTCGGCCAGGATGGAGGCACGGCTGCGGTTTTGCACCACACGCCCCTGGTGGAAAGTGATCGCGCA
>JAAYKS010000131.1 GCA_012522285.1 Clostridiaceae bacterium
ATTCCCTGCGCCAGCGGCGAGAACACAACCTGACCGATGCCGACCTGGCGGCTGACCGGGATGATCTCGTCCTCGATGTTGCGGTCGAGCATGTTGTAGAGCGGCTGGTTGACCACGATCCGGTCGAGCAGCAGACGATCGGCGACTCGCATGGCCTCCTGGATCTGGGCGGCGGTCCACTCGCTGATCCCGACGTACAGCACCTTGCCCTGCCGGACGAGGTCATCGAGCGCGCGCAACGTTTCGGTCAGGGGCGTTTCGGGGTCGAAACGGTGACAGTAGAGGATGTCGACATAGTCTTTGTCCAGCCGCTTGAGGCTGGCGTGCGCCGACTCCATGATGTGCTTGCGGGACAGCCCGCGGTCGTTGGGGCCTTCGCCCATCGGGAAGAACACTTTGGTCGCGAGGACGTAGGATTCGCGCGGGTATTTGGCGAGCGCGGCACCGACGACTTTCTCCGCTTCGCCGCGGGCGTAGCCGTTGGCGGTGTCAAACGAGTTGATCCCCAGTTCATAGGCCCGGTCGATGGTGCGGGTCGCGGTTTCGTTTTCGACGGCGTTGCCGTAAGTGAGCCAGCTCCCGAGGCTGATTTCGCTGACGCGTACGCCGGCGGATCCGAGTTTGCGGTATTTCATGGACAAGCCCTCCCTTGCAGGTATGCGTGTCCCCGTAGGACATGCGAAAAAGTTCGATCTACTACCGATTATACGCGCGAGAGAGGGGGATCGATGTTGCATCGGGTACGGTCAGGACGACGGGCGGGATTCCCAGACGGTTCGGGTGAGCTCGTAGTCCACCGCCGACTGCGGCTGGCCCACCTGGTCTGTCCAGGCGTCCACCCGGGTGCGCAGACGGACAAACCCCAGTTTTTCATAGACATGCTGGGCACGGGTGTTGGCGAGATTGGTGTCCAGGACCACCTTTTACGTGCCTTCGGCGCAAAACAGCCAGTCGATCAGAATCTTGAGATATCGGGTGCCGTACCCCCGCTCCTGCATCGGTACATCGCAGATCTTGATCCCGATCTCGGTGACGCCTTCGTCGATCCGCCGGGTGCTCATTTCCCCGATTGGCCGCCCCGCGGCTTCGAGGATCAGGCGCAGGCGTGTGACGTCGTCCTCTGCGAGGGAAGCCGCGACCACCTCCGGCGTGGTCCCGAGCCCTTGCGGAAAGCCGGCATGCGCCATCACGGCCCCGTCGTTCCACCACCCGCAGAGCAGCGCCGCGTCCGCGGGAGTTGCCTGTCGGATGGTGAGGATGCCTTCGGACAACGGGAGTGCGGGGAGCGGACGCGCTTTTCGTGCCGCGGCGTCGACCGCCTGCGGGGAGGGGGCAAACAGGTCGCCCGCGCTCGCGCCGGGAGGCGTGAGGAACACGGTGTCCGGGACGTCGGTACGGAGGTCGGATGGCGGAGAAGATGGTATCGGAGTGGAGGGAGCCGGGTTGGCAGGCTGAGCGGGGCTGTGCGGTGCGAAGGGGTTTGTGAATCCCGCATAGTCGCTGGCGACGGCAGGCGCGACTTCTTGTGCGAGGTCGGCGGGGGCGGAATCTGCGGGAGTCGGATCCAGTGGAGAGGGGGCAGGGTCCGGATCCGAAGGGCCGTGTGCGACAAACCCTTCCGCGACATGTGCGGCAGTTCCTGTTGCGGCAGTTGGAGGCGTGGACGCGACCGCGTCGTCCGCCCGCCGCTCGAGCTGGCGGTACTGCATGGCATAGCGCGCGAGGGCCGCCAGCAGCCCGCCCGCGAGCCACACCGGGACGCCGCGGAGCCCCGGGACGCCGTCCAGGCGCGAGAACTGCCGGGTGACGGACATCAGGACCGCGACCAGCGCGAACAGCCCCGCGACTTCCCCGAGGATACTCCCGAGGGAGCGGAGCATCGCCTCCCGGTTGCCCTGCCGCCGCGCGAGCCGGACGGTGCGCAGGGAGGACAGGACCCAGTCGAGGTGGCGGCGCGCGGCAAACACCCCGATGCCGAACCCGGCCAGCAGGGGGAGCAGCACGGTCAGTAAAACCCGGGTCACCGGGTCAGACAGCAGGGAGGAAGACAGGAACGCAACCATAAATGAGGCCTCCCGGAAAAAAGGCGGACGGCGGTACCCCTCCATTATCCGTCAGGAGGGGCGGATCCGCACGTCCGCAATGTCCGAAAAGCAAAGGCCGGGAGGAACTACCGGGTGCCGCGGGTTTTACGCCGGTTGCATCGGCGGAACCGCATTGCCGCGCCCGCCCCCGCGAGTGTGACCAGGAAGGCACCGACCAGAGCGGTTGTGCCGGAAGCCGGTCCGGATTCGCCGGTCGGCGGGAGAGAAGGTGTCGACGTGGGTGTGGAAGGCGATGTCACGGCACCGGGAAAGCCAGTGCCGCCCTGCGTTTGTTCCGGTTCCGTAGGATCCGGAGACGAGGGAGAGGTAGAGGCAGCCGGGCTATCCGTCGCCGAAGCCGTCGGCTGCGTGGCGGCTGTAGTGGGGGTCGCTGGCTGTGAAGTGGTGCCAGCAGGCGTCGTGGGGGAAGTCGCCGCAGTGGTCTCCGTGGTGGGAGCCGCCGTCGTGGGCACCGCTGTGGTAGGAGCCGCTGTCGTGGGCACCGGCGTCGGCACCGCGGGCAGGGGCTGGAGCGGTGCGGCCGGGTCGGGCGAGAGCGCGGCAAACGCCACGCCGTCGCACAAGGTGGAGCCGGCCAGCTCGTCGACCAGCAACCAGGGATCGCGCCGGTCGTCCGTCAGGTTAAACACCATCCACCCCAGCCGGTATCGCCCGGCGGTGTCGGCCTGAAACACGATGGTCTGCCACCCGGTGGCGCCGAAGTCGTCGGTAGCGCAGCGCGCGGAGCCCGGCTGGACCGCCCCGAGCAACTCCACCTGGGCTGGGTGCCCGTCGATCCGCCCCCGGACCGCGGGGTCGTCCAGACAGACAAAAGTTGCCGCCGAAGCGTCGTTGTAGGGGAGCGCGTCCCCGGATACGTGGTTCCAGGCCAGAGTGACGCTCTCGCCCGCCGCCAGCTGGAGGTCGGTGTGGAGCCAGGCGAAATCGGTCGCCGCGAACGCACCACCGGAGGACGCAAACGCCCCGGTCAGATAGGTCTGGGCGCCCGCGGGCAGCATCAGCGCCGCGGCGGTCTCCTCCCAGGTCCCGCCCAGGGAGGCGTCCGGGGTCATCGCGCACAACCGGGTTTGGTAAGGTGCGACCGTCCATTCATAGAGATCGTTCACGACTTCCACTCCGGTCCGGGTCGTCACGTTCCCCCCGATGCTCCATCCCATCAGGCCGGCCTCGAATCCGGGGTTGGCAGGTGGTGCGGCAATCACCCCTGCTGGAGCCGCTGCGAGAAACCCGGCCACAACCAGAAGGGATGCCGCGAGTCGCAATATTTGCCGCGGCACAGAGCCGCAGGCGCATCTTTGCGCGCAAGTCCGGCGGAATGGCAGCCGGGTATGCACTCGGTCGCGAATTCCGCAAAGATCAAAGGTTTTTGACATCATGTTTGCTCCTTTCAAATGAGTTACAATGATTCGGACAGGTCTCTTGTATCGCAAAACGTGGTACGATCCTATGCATCATCAACAAACTTTGACACCTTTGGTTCCATTCCGCTCAAACACCCGACAGACCACCTCGCCCGCACCCGGTTCGACCAATTTCAGGTAAATGGGACATTTGCCGATATCGCATTCCGGATGGATCGGATGAACAAACAGATTTCACGTGACACCTGGTATCAAGTTGCGGTCGCCATCGCTTCCGCCGCCCTGCTGATCCTGCTCGCCATCCGCTTCCCCTCACTCCCGGAACGGGTTCCGATCCAGTTCTCCTTTGGCGGAGAGGTGAGCCGCACGGTCGCACGCGGGGTGTTCGCGCCGATCTTTGTGCTCGTCGTCGTACTGTTCAACGTGTATCTGTTCGTTCTCCGCCGCAAGAGCCAGCCCATTCCGCTGCTGTTGCCGGTGGTGTTCATCGCGATCGGTGCGGTCGTGTCGGCGCTGTCGCTGTTCGCATGAGCATCGCTTTCGGACAGGCCGCTCCGGAGACGCTCCGCAGGGAGACCCACTTTGCGGGCCGCGCGGAAATCTATGCGCGGTTCGGTCTTGCCTATCCCTCCTGCTGTGCCAAGTTCCTGATCGACAAGGCGGGGTTGCGGCCTTCCAGCCTGGTCGCGGACATCGGGGCGGGCACCGGGATCTTTACCCGCACCTTGCTCACGGAGAACCTGCGGGTGATCGCAATCGAACCCAACGAGGAAATGCGGGCGGAAGCGGACTATCTGTTGTCGGGAGACCACCGGTACACCTCCCGGGCCGGATGGGCCGAAAACACCGGACTCCCGGGCGCGAGCGTCGACCTGGTGACCGCCGCCCAGGCGTTTCCCTGGCTCGAAAAACTCGGATTCCGCAAAGAATGCCGGCGGATCCTCCGCGGCAACGGGTATGTGGCGGTGCTGTGGCACCACCGGGAGACCGACAACGACCTCGTGCGCGACCATGACGCGGTCTGTCAGCAGCTGTGCCCCCGCTACCGGGGACCGGAGGCTGGCTGGCGGGAGTCCCTGGAGGAGTTCGGCTCCTTTTTCCGGGACGGCGCGTATGTGCGAGCGACCTTCCGCAACGACATCGACCGCGACTGGCCGGCCTACCTGGGCGCCAATCTGACCTCCACCTACACCCCGCGCCCGGAAGAGCCGCAACACGACGCTTTTGTCGAGGCGCTGCAAGCGTTGTTCGACAGGCATCAGACAAACGGAGTCCTGCGCGTGCCCACCGTGACACAGTGCTGTCTCGGGAGGGTGTAGGGATGGCAGGCACCACACTCTCATCCGACGCCGGTCGCACGGCGGAAACCCCGCGCGCCCCGACCGAACAATTTACCGGACTGGCGGGCACCTACGCACGGCACCGGCCGGCCTACTCCGACGAGGCCCTGCGCTGGCTGCTCGCGGAGGCGGGAGCCGGCACGGGTTCCCATGTAGTCGACATAGGGGCGGGGACCGGGCTTTTTTCCCGGCTCCTGTCCGATCTGGGACTGCGCGTCACCGCGGTCGAGCCCAACGAGGACATGCGCACACGGCTGGAGGCGGCGTTCTCCGGTCGCACCGGCATTGTCGTCCGGGCGGGCACCGCGGAAGAGACCGGGCTGCCGGATGGATGTGCCGACCTCGTGACTGCGGCTCAGGCGTTTCACTGGTTCGACAAACCCCGCTTCCGGCAGGAATGCGCGCGCATCCTC
>JAAYKS010000132.1 GCA_012522285.1 Clostridiaceae bacterium
GGAACAGGTGATCTCCCCGGCTTCCGGGGCGATTGAGATGCTGGATGCCCTTCCCGCGCAGCGTAAAGGTTTCTCCCGGCTGGGTGCCTTCGCGAATCTTGTGCGTGACCGGTCCGTCGATGGTCGGTACTTCGATCTCGGCCCCCAGCGCGGCCTGGGCGTATGTGATGGGCACCTCACAAAATGTATTCGATCCATTGCGTTCGAAAATGGGGTGTGGACGCACATGGACCTCGATGTACAGATCTCCATACGGACCACCCCGCTCGCCGGGTTCCCCTTCTCCGCGCATCGACAGCATCTCGCCGTCACCGACGCCGGCCGGGATCCGGACTTTGAGTTTTTTGGTGGTGTTGCGGCGCCCTTTGCCGTTACAGTGGGTGCAGGGGTTGTGGATGATCTTGCCGGATCCGCCGCAATCCGGGCAGGGGCGCGAGGACATGACCGCGCCAAACATGGTCTGCTGCCGGGTGTTGACCTGCCCCGTACCGTGACAACGGCTGCAGGTTTCGGGGGTCTCGCCTTCGTGGGCGCCGGTCCCCTGGCAATGGTCACACAAGTCTTCCTTGTTGACAGAGATGTCCCGCTCCACACCGAACGCGGCTTCCATAAAGTCGAGATTCATGCGGTACTTGAGATTGGCGCCACGCTGCCGCCGGTTGGATGCCCGGCCACCGCCGCCAAAGCCACCGAAAAAAGAGCCGAACAGATCGTCCAGGTTGATGTTGAAATCACCAAACCCGCCAAAGCCCTGTCCGTCCACTCCCGCATGACCAAACTGGTCATACTGCCTGCGCTTCTCCGGATCGCTCAGGACCGCGTAGGCTTCGTTGACTTCCTTGAAATTCGCTTCCGCCGCTTTGTCGCCCGGGTTGAGATCCGGGTGGTATTTCTTCGCCAGTGTGCGGTAGGTCTTTTTCAAGTCCTCGTCGGATGCGCCCTTTTGGACGCCCAACACCTCATAGTAATCTCTCTTATCAGCCAAGCTCCGGCTCCTCCTGTCAACGGACCGGCCACCGGCGGTGTGTTACCGCCGGCGGCCGCGTCCGACATCGTTTCGAAACGGGGTTTAGTTGCTGTCGCCACCGGCATCTTTGAACCCATCGCCCGTATCGGGGTCTACGGGACCGGCCTGCTGCGCTTCCGGGCTCTGACGATACAGTTTTTCGCTGATTTTGTAAAATGCCTGCTGCAGCGCTTCCGCATCGGTCTTCATCGCTTCGGTGTCGTTGCGGGACATGCTTTCTTTCAGCTTGGTGACCGCGTCTTCGATGGCGGAGCGATCCTCTGCTTCGAGCTTGTCTCCCATCTCCTTGAGAGTCTTCTCCGCATTGTAGATCGCGGAGTCAGCAGTATTGCGGGCGTCGACCTCCTCACGCCGCTTATGGTCGTCCTCTGCATATTGCTCGGCTTCTTTGACCGCCTTTTCAATATCCTGTTCGGACAGATTGGTCGTAGCGGTAATGGTGATCTTCTGCTCGCGGCTGGTGCCGAGATCCTTGGCGGACACGTGCACGATGCCGTTTGCGTCGATGTCGAAGGTGACTTCGATCTGGGGGACGCCACGCGACGCCGGCGGGATGCCGTCCAGGATGAAGTTGCCAAGCGCTTTATTGTACTGTGCCATTTCCCGTTCGCCCTGCAGCACGTGGACATCCACTTGGGTCTGTCCGTCCGCCGCGGTCGAGAAGATCTGGCTCTTTTTGGTCGGAATCGTGGTGTTGCGCTCGATGATCTTAGTGAACACGCCGCCCATGGTTTCGATGCCAAGGGACAGCGGTGTGACATCCAGCAACAACAGTCCGGTCACATCTCCGGTCAGGACGGCTGCCTGGATGGCCGCGCCGATCGCAACGCACTCGTCGGGGTTGATGCCTTTAAATGGCTCTTTGCCGAAATATCTCTTGACCGCTTCCTGCACCGAAGGAGTGCGGGTGGATCCGCCAACCAGCAAGACCTTGTCGATCTTCTCGGGAGCAAGTCCGGAATCCTTCATCGCGGAACGCAGCGGCCCCATCGTTTTTTCGACCAGATCCGCGGTCAGCTCGTCAAATTTCGCGCGTGAGAGGGAGATGTCCATGTGTTTGGGCCCGCTGGCGTCGGCCGTGATATACGGGAGGTTGATCTGGGTGGTGGTCACGCCCGAAAGCTCGACCTTGGCCTTTTCCGCGGCTTCACGCAACCGCTGCATCGCCATCTTGTCACTGCGCAGATCGATTCCCTGGTCTTTCTTGAAACTCTCAACCAGCCAGTCCATGACCTTCTGGTCAAAGTCGTCGCCGCCCAACCGGTTGTTGCCGGCGGTCGCGAGCACTTCAAACACGCCGTCGCCGATCTCCAGGATCGAGACGTCAAAGGTGCCGCCGCCGAGGTCGAACACCAGTATTTTCTGGTCGTGCTCTTTGTCGAGGCCGTAGGCCAGAGAAGCAGCGGTCGGCTCGTTGATGATGCGGAGCACGTCGAGGCCCGCGATCCTGCCGGCGTCTTTGGTCGCCTGGCGCTGGGCGTCACTGAAATAGGCAGGCACGGTGATGACCGCCTGGGCGACGGTTTCTCCCAGATAGGCTTCCGCGTCGCTCTTGAGCTTCTGCAGAATCATCGCCGAGATTTCCTGCGGCGAATAGGTTTTATCGTCGATTTTGACCTTGTGGCCGGAACCCATTTCCCGCTTGATGGATTGGACCGTCCGGTCGGGGTTGGTGACCGCCTGCCTTTTGGCGACCTGTCCGACCAGTCTCTCCCCGGTCTTGGAAAAGGCCACGACCGAAGGCGTCGTGCGGTTCCCTTCCGCGTTCGGGATGACGACCGGTTCGCCGCCTTCCATCACTGCGACACAGGAATTGGTTGTTCCGAGGTCGATGCCGATTACTCTTGCCATGTTTTCATCCTCCAAATTGCTTGCTGTTTGATTCTGTTACGAGAGATGCCTGTGTTGCGCGATCAGTTGGCGACCTTGACCATACTGTGCCGTATGACCCGGTCTCCTCTGCGATAGCCTTTTTTGAACTCCTCCACGACTGTCCCGGGTTCCGCACCCTCTTGTTCAACCTGCATGACCGCCTCGTGGAGCAGGGGGTCAAAGGGATTGCCGACCGCTTCGATCGGTTCGACACCCAGCCGTTCCAGACAGCTTTCCGCCTGGCGCAGGACCAGTTCGATCCCCTCCACGACGGAACGGTCGATCTCCTTCTCATATTGCGAGGCAGACTCGATCGCCCGCATCAGGTTGTCGACGACGGGCAGCCATTCCGCTGTGACCTGAACGACACAATCGCTGTAGATGGACTCCTTTTCCTTGGAAGTCCGTTTGCGGTAGTTGTCGTATTCCGCGTACAACCGCAAAAACCGGTCGTTCAGCTCGTCGTATTTGCGGGCGGCTTCCTCGGTGGCATCCACGGCCACATCTGCCTGACGCATGTCTTCCGTCACGGCCTCCGGGCCCCCTGTCTGCTGTTCCGCGTTCATTTCCTCCGGCGGTTTAGCTTCGCCGCCTGCGTTGTGATTCGCCTTTTTCATTTCTCTATGTCCTCCGTTTTTTCTTTTCCCTCTCCATGGACCATCCGGGTCCCGAAATCATTGATCGCACTGCGGATGAACCCGATGTTGGACACCACGCGCCCGTACTCCATCCGTTTGGGACCCACCACACCGATCCGCCCAATGATCCGGTCGCCGAGACGGTAAGTGGTGGTCACAAAGCTGCATTCCTGAAGCCCCTCCAGCGCGATCTCCTGACCGATCCGGATCATAAAAGGCCGACGCGGCGTCTCAATCCGGAAGTCAGGGGATCTGCCGTCTGAGGGCTCGGCCAGTGCGCCTTGTTCGGACGTCAGCTCATGGGCCTGTGCCATTTCCGGAGACTCATTGAGAAAGCCCGCGACAATGCCGTCGCGCGCGAGGGTGTCGAACAAGGTTCTTGCTTTGCGAACATCTTGAAATTCCGGGAACGAAAGCAGCTTGTTGTGTCCGTCCATATAGAGTTCCAGATTCTCTGCCTGCTTGATCGAGACATATGCCTCGTAGAGCACCTGGTTGAGAAGGCTTTCAGGGAGGTCGATCTTGTGTCCCGCCGTCGAGACCGTCACCATCGTGATGGCGTCCAGCCGCATGCCGGACAGCTCGCTTTCGATCGCCTGTGCGATCCGGCGCAGCTGGTCTTCTCCGATCAGTTCGGGAATCCGCGCGATGCGGTCTTTGACCAATCCGGCGTTCAGCACCACGACTACCAAAACGCGGCCCGGCTCAATCATCATCATCTTGAGCTGGCGAAAGTGGCTTTCGTTGAGGCGGGGAGTCAGCGCGACCGAAGTATAGCCGGTCTTTTCCGTCAGGACACCCGCAGCCCGCTTAAGCAGGAGGGTGATTTCGTCGACCCCGTCGCGGATGTTGTCGCGGATGTCCGCGATGTCGTCCCGGCTGAGTGTGCCCACATCCATCAGCGAGTCCACATACTCTCGATACCCTTTGTCCGAGGGGATGCGTCCGGCGGAGGTGTGCGGTTGTTCCAGATAGCCCATTGACTCCAGTTCGGCCATCTCGTTGCGCACCGTGGCGGAACTGACGTCCAAACCGTATTTATTCACCAGCGTTTTGGAGCCGACAGGTTCCACGGTCTCGATGTAGTCGTCGACCACTGCCTTGAGGATCTGTTTTTTCCGTGCGTCCAAGGGCATGTCCTGTCTCCTCTCCAAAAAAGCTTAGCACTCATATCTCCTGAGTGCTAAGCACAATCTACCATCGAACAGATAGAATGTCAAGGATAATCAAAGACCTTGGAATCAGACAAATTCCATGAAGACTTGATTGGCAAAATCGAGGCCCCGCCCGGTCAGCGCCCATCCCCGCGGTGTCTCTGCGATCAGCCCGCGTATGACCAGACTTGCCAGTGTTTCACCGAACCGCTCATCGGGGGGTTCCCCGAAGCGCCGGGTGTATGACGCGGCATCCACCCCCGCATCGGTGCGAAAGGCAAGCATCATGACTTCTTTCATCTGTGCATCACGGTCCAGTGTCTCCAGCACCTGTGAGGCTGGAAATGGAGCGGTGTCCCCGTGTTCGACCGCCTGGAGATAGTCGTCCAGTGCGGCGTGGTTGGCCCGGCGGACTCTATCAAAATACCCGTGAGCGGCGCATCCGAACCCGAAATACTCCTCTGCCCGCCAGTATGTCAGATTGTGGCGGCAAGCGCGTCCCGGCAGCGCGGCGCTGCTGATTTCGTACGGTTCCCGTCCGCTTTCCCGGAGCAACCGTCGGGTCTCGTGATACATCGCGCGTTCGATCTCTTCGTCAGGAAGGATGAGTTCTCCGGATTCATACCAGTCGTAAAAAGGAGTTCCCTCCTCGATCTGCAGGGAATAGAACGACACATGGTCGGCTCCGATATCGATGACACGAGAGACCGTCTCCCGCACATCCCCAAGCGTTTGACCGGGCAATCCCAGCATGAGGTCCGCACTGAGATTGTCGAAGCCCGCCTTTCTCGCGGCGGTGAACGCCTCGACAAAATCCTCTGCGGTATGGATGCGGCCAAGGCGCTTGAGCAGCGAGGGTTGCCAAGCTTGCAGTCCAAAGCTAATCCGGTTGATCCCTCCCCTGCGCATCCGTTCAAAATCCGCTTTGTGAACAGTGCCGGGGTTCGCCTCGACCGTGACTTCGGCATCCGTCGCCCACGGAAACACCGCGCGCAACGTGTCGAGCAGTTCCACCATGCGTTCGGCTCCGGCCAGTGTCGGCGTCCCGCCGCCGACATACACGGTTTGCAGCGGGGTCGGGGGCAGACCGGGGGCCTGCAGCGTTCCGGCTTGCCGGATCTCCCGCTCCAGCGCACGCAAATAACGGTCAATGTCTCCGAGACGGCCGGCATAGGAGGGCAAGTCGCAATAAAAACACTTGCGGGCACAAAAAGGAAAGTGGAGATACACGGATGACGGAAGGTCACCCATGGGAACAGACCCGGTTTTCGATCGGCGACATTCCTCCGAGGAGGCGGACCGCTTTGTCGACGTGGTCCAGGAAACGGCGGAAACTCGGCGAGGCGTTGTGATCGACGTCCATATGCTTGGAAATGTCTCGGCACCAAGTGTGTTTGTACTGGCCGACCGCGGGATAGCCGATCCGGATGATGCGCTCCGCAGACTCCGGATGGATGCAGCGGGCGAGCACTTCCCAGGTACCGCACACGCTGTCCTGTTTGTAATGATCCACGACCTTTAGGTTCGCGTCCGGATAGGCCGCCAGGATCGCCCGGCGGTCGCCGAGCATCCATGCCTCGATTTCCTCGACACAGATCCCGATCACGTGCGGAACCGGGGACGCGAACCGGCGCAAAGTCGACCGGATCTCCCCTTCCACCTGCTCCGGTGGGATGTCGTCTGCATCCATCACGACGATCAGAAGATTTTGCGCCGGATCCAGTACGCGGGCATAGGCGCGCGACTTGGCGGGTAAAAGATCAAGCAGTCCGACCGAATCACGAGCTGGCCGGTTGTATGGATCGGCTGGCGTATATCCCTTCCCTCGGTGAGGTCGGATACGAAAGGTGTATTCATACCCTCTGCGTTCACGAAGGGCGTGAAGAACCGCCTCCAGAACCAGACTGCCCGAACGGTCTTCGGAAAGGATTTCAAGATGCATCGTCGCCCTCCGGATCAAAATGGCCGCTGTACCACATCGACCCCATCCCGATGCCCTCGGCATACATCGAACGGACCACCGGATCCGCACCCGCGCAACGGGCCGAAGCCGTGTCTTTTTCCGTGCCCTGATCGAGAGGTTTTCGTTCAAACACCCACACCTCGTCCGGCGACATGGACTCCAGCAAGTAAGGGTTGTGTGTCGTAAAGAGAATCTGTACATCCGGCCTGCGGAGCGAGTAGGCTCTCAGTTCCTCGGCCAGGATGTCGACCAGCTCGTGGTGCAGACCCTCGTCCGGATTGTCGATGCACAGTAACGGCCGGGGACGCGGATCCTCCAGCATCAGGAGATAGGTGAATAAACGGCGGGACGCCCCCGATACCTTCCCGTCCAGTACCGCGCGGTCGATGGGGCGCCTCCCCGGCATCTTTTCCCGGATGCGCGCCATCACCGCCTCGAAGGCTTTCGGGTCGGCTTCGCGATGAAAGAGAAGTACGTTCTCCACATTAGCCCCGTCTGGCGCGAGATGCCTGTGGCCGCCGGAGGAAGGGGGCGATGCCGATGCGGGTGTTCCGTCCGGTTGCTGAAAATCACAGAAAAACCATCGGGTCAGCGTGGTGTGAAGCGCATGCAGGAGCGGATGGTTGACCAGGGCGCCAAACGTGCCCAGTCCGGTCGCATCCTCATTCCCCACCCCCGCGTCGGGAACCGATGTGCCGTCGTCCACCTGTCCGCGGCCGTGGTCCAGCCGCATCACGGGGATCGTGGTGCGAGCCGTAAAATCGACACGCAACAGTTCCTCTTCGCTCACATAGGGACGTCCAAAACGGTCGCAGTCGAATACGACCCGGTACAGGAGGGTTTCGTTGGGTTCGGACAGGCGTATCGCGAGGTCGAAGGCAACCGGATCGGGCCCTCCGTTGGAGCGCAAGTGCGTGAACCCTTTTCTCCCATGAAGTGTCGACGCAAACCGAACCCCGTGCCGGACCGTGTCCGACAGAAAACGCATCGCGTGGAACAGAGAACTCTTGCCTGTATCGTTCCGTCCGATCAGTGCGGTCAGCGGCTCCAGCGGAAGAGGGGGGACCAGTCCGGCGGCCAGCACGCGTTCCGGGTCGTCTGTGCTGGCGAAGACTTCTTCTCCCAGCACACCGACACGGGTGTCGCGCAGCATTTCAAAATTGCGGACGCGGATGCCCAGCAACATGGCTTATTCCTCCCTGTCCCCGATTCCCGGATCCGATCAGCGTCCCGCAACCGGATCCGAGGGTGTCCCGGATGTCGCGGGTGCGCCGGTCGACACGATCTCCTTGAGCGCGGCAGTCAATCCCGCCATGCCCTGGATTTCGGACGGGATAATGATCTTGGTAGCCTGTCCGTTGGCGACCTTTTCCATCGTCTCCAGGCTGCGGATCGCGATCAAAGCGCGGTCCGCTCCGACTTCCTTGATCATGCGCAATCCGATCGCGGTGGCCTCCTGGACCACGCGAATGGCTTCGGCCTCGCCCTCGGCCCGGCGGATCTGGGATTCCTTTTGTGCTTCCGCACGCAGGATCACCGCGGTCTTTTCCCCTTCCGCCACGCGGATGGCGGCTTCCTTTTCCCCTTCGGCGCGCAGGATGTTTTCGCGTTTTTCACGTTCCGCCTTCATCTGGCGCTCCATGGCGACCTGGATCTCCTTGGGTGGAATGATATTTTTGAGCTCCACCCGGTTGACCTTGATCCCCCACGGGTCGGTCGCTTCGTCCAGGATGATGCGCATTTTCGTATTGATGAGGTCGCGTGACGTCAAGGTCTGGTCCAGTTCCAGATCGCCGATGATGTTACGCAGCGTGGTGGCCGACAGATTCTCGATCGCCATGATCGGATGCTCGATCCCGTAGGTATACATCTTGGGATCCGTGATCTGGAAAAAGAGCACGGTGTCGATCATCATCGTGACATTGTCTTTGGTGATTACGGCCTGCGGCTGGAAATCCGCGACCTGCTCTTTGAGGGAGACCACCTTGGCGATCCGGTCCAAAAAGGGCAATTTGACATGGATGCCGGTCAGCCAGGTCGCATGGTATCCGCCCAGCCGCTCGACGACAAAATTGGTCGCCTGCGGAACGATGCGGACGTTTTTGACGACGATCAACAGAATCAAAACCAGAATGACCACCAACGTGATGAGGAAAGCCGGATTGCTGCCGGCGGCTGTAAGGACGGGAATCATCGCACGGATCATGGTTGCTGCTCCTCCTGTTTTCTATCTTGTTCGGGAAAATGGAACGCTGGCTGCCGTACAATCTCCTCGCGGCGGACCACCGCGTGGACGCCCCGGATCTCCACAATTACGGTCAACGTACCGGCGGGGATCCGGGACGCGTCGATACTGACCGCACTCCAAATCTGTCCCAGGGAACGGACCTGCCCCCGTCCGGCGACCGGATCGATGTCTTCGATCACAAGTCCCGTCTGACCGATAAAACGATCTGCGTTGGTCGGCACCACTTCCCGGCCGGAAAGGCCGAGGTGGGGACGTAGCCGCAGGAAGACAAACAACAGGATCCCCGAAAGGATCAACATGACCAGGACCTGGAGCCAGATGCCGCCGCCCAGCAGATCGACCGCCAGCGCGCCCAGACATCCGACCACAAACCATATGGAGACCAGATTGACGGTGGACGCCTCCAGCACGAGAAACGCCGCGGCCAGTATCAGCCATACGATCCAGGCCTGGACGCCAAACAAGGTATACAACACCAGCGGGCTTGCAGACATCAGATTTCCTCCCTGCCGTTTTGTTGTTGATCCACTGTGATGCGAACCGATTGCGACGTGTTTTTTACCAACACTTCCAGCAGACCTTTTTTCATCAGGCTGCTGGACATCAGCCTTGCCAGTGCCACCGCCGCGACGATGCTGACGGGAATGGCAATCAGGATGTTGATCGGGATCATCGCCAGATACCGGAGGCGTTCGGTCAGTTTCTTCCGGGCCGGCAATACAGGCGTGGCGGCCACCGGGATGACGTTACCCGATCGGTCCGCCAACGCATAAAAGTCCGCAGTGGACAGGTGATCCAACCGGTCCTGGCTTTCGTCGAGTGCGACGACGCTGGCCGGGTTGTGCTCGTCCAGCAGTACCAGATTCCTATAATAATCGGCTTCCGCGCGTGCGATTTCGAGTTCGCGCTGCAATCTTTCCATTTCTTCCATGTTGACCCTCCTCGCCGCGTCCGTCCGCCTGTCTCAGTTTCGTATCGTTCGGGCAAAGACAGAAGTAACGCGCCCGGTTTATTCCTCCAGCAGCTTTTTGACCTTACGACGCATACGCATCGCCCTCATCTTGACCGCTGCTTCCGTGGTTTGTTCTTGTTCGGCTATGCGGGTATAGTCCAGGTCCTGCTCGAAAATCAGTCGATACAGCCGCTGGTCGCGCACGTCCAGCTGCTCGAGCGCCGCGCGCACATCGATTCCCGTGTCCATCCGGTCTTCTCCGGCAGATGTCGACAACGCCAGATCGCTCTCCAGCCCGTCGGTGGAAACCTGGCCGGCCGCACGAGCCGCGGTGCGCCGCAGCCGGCGAACCATGTGCAATGCGGTGACATACAACCAGCCCGCAGGGTTGGGATGGACCATCAGAGAAGCCGCGCGTTCCGTAGCGGCCAGAAATGTCATCTGCACACTTTCGTCCGCCTGATCCGGCGAAGCGGTCAAACGGAGACAATGCCCGCGCAGACGGGAGCCGTATTGACGGAACAACTGATCCAAAAATGACTGTTCTTCGGATGTCAGCATCGGAGCGAACGCCTTTCTGGCCGGTATCAACCGCCGGCACGTGTCGGACTCATCCCATTCTATCGCAATCGTGTACGACTTGCCTGTATGCTATGATATCCGCATATCAATCGGGAGGGCAATCATGGACAACGGAAAAGACGATCTGGCATCCGGTGCCGGTTTCATTTCAGGGGATCTATTTTGCGGGCTGGTGGTTGTGGAGCCACAGAACCGGGTGTTCGATTTCACGGTCGACAAGGTTCCCGTGCGCGTTTATATGAAAACCGCATCGAGCGCACCCGGCCGCATGGATGTGGTGTTCAACTTCAAGCCCACGGAGCCTGTACGCTTCCGCGTGGATCTTTTGCTCCCGCAGGACTGTACCAATGCCTTCGTGCCGTTGAACGACTTGCGGCTGATCGGGTGGTTTTCCGATAACATACCGGAAGATCCGGGGTTTGAGATCCCTCCTGCCTGCGACGACGGTTCGGAAACGGTCTCGACGCTGAGCCCCGGGCAGTTCCAGTCCCTCAATTTCATGTGGATGGACAAAGACGAACTCGTATTCCACTTGTTTTTCTAATGACTCCTTCGAACTACTTCCGCCGAACATACGCGGCGGCGTGGCACCCGGCCACCCACCCTGTCGAAAAGGCAGCCTGCAGATTGTATCCGCCGGTGTCGCCGTCGATGTCGACGATCTCCCCCGCCGCAAACAATCCCGGGTGTTCTTTGACCCCCATCGTCCGCGGATCCAGTGCGCTCTGCGCAATCCCTCCGGCGGTGACCATCGCTTCGGCGTACCGCGCGGGACCAGCGATCCGGACTTCCAGGCGTTTGCAGCGCTCCGCGGCTTCCCGGCAGCGTTTGGCAGACAGCGTACCGGCCGTCGTGTGGGTTTCAATCCCGGCTTGTCGGAGCACTGCGGCCGTCAGCGAGGCGGGCAGCAGTCCGGCCAGTGCGTTGACAGCGGTTTTTTTGGGTGCTGCGCGCAGCAACGCTTCCATCTGAGCGGTGAGATCTCCAAGGCCGGCATCGGGCAGCAGATCGAGCAGGACCGCATAGGTGATCTCGCCGGACCAGGACCCCGGCAGGTCGCGTGACAGCCGTAGCACAACCGGACCGGACAATCCGCGGTGCGTAAACAACAACGCCCCCTCCGCGCGTCCGGCCGTCTCCTCCTTGCCTTCGGCATCTCTGCGGATCAGCATGGCTCGTACCGGATCGACAGAAACCCCCGCAAGCCTTCCAACCCAGCCTTCGGCGCTCCGCAAGGGGGCAAGCGCGGGTCGCGTCGACACGACCGGCACACCCAGTTTGACCGCCCACCGCAATCCGTCGCCGTCGCTGCCGGTCGCGGGATAGGACAACCCGCCGGTCGCAAGTACCACCGCGGCCGCCTCCCATCCGGACCGTTCTCCGGTCTGCAGCCGGAATCGGCCGTCTCCCGGTTCAATACCCCGGATTCGCGTTCCCGTCCGCACCTCCACACCGGCTTCCCGGCAGGCATGTACCAGGGTGTCGCGGATGTCCGAGGCACTGCCCGAGCGTGGAAACACCTTGCCCCCGTTTTCACGGATCACGGATATACCGCGGAATTCGAACCAGGAGACCGTGTCGCGGTTGGACAGTGCTCGAAAAGCGGGATACAGGAATCGACCGCCGCCAAAAAAGGCAGAGATCAGCTCGGCCCATTCGCCATCGTGTGTCACATTGCATCGGCCGCCCCCGGTGAGCAGCAGCTTGCGCCCCGGCTCCGTGTTGCGGTCGAACAACACCACCTTTGCGCCGTCGGACGCAGCCGAATAGGCGGCCATGAGACCTGCGGGACCGGCACCGACCACCGCGACAAGCGTGTTGTCGTACCGGATCATTGCCCTAGCGTGTCGAGATGTCTGCCGATGTGACGAATCAGTCCCTCCGCATAGGCATCCGCATGCTTGTAAAGACAGGCATAGATGCGGCCGCGGAACCGGTCCTCACCAGCAGGGGTTTTGGCCTCAAGGATCAACCCATAGGAGATGTGCAACGCTTGTCGCGCGTCCTCCCGGTCCATATAACCGGACAACCGGTCGTCCGGTGTGCTGTTCAGCGCCGGGATCGTTTCGGACGATGTGCCGATGTGGTAGTACCGCTTGGCTTCCTCGACATGTGCCAGCGAAAAGGCGTGCAGCTCCCGATAGAGCGCCGGTTCCCGTTGGGCGATGACACGCAGTGCCTCGAGCCAGCTCGTGCCGGCTGTTTTCACATGGACGCGGCCTTGCGTGAGACGGCCGACCGCCGGAAATACAGTAAACTTGTCACTCCCCGAATGCACACTGATTTTATACCCGAGATGGTCTGCGATCCGGGCGTGGAGCGCAAACTCTTTCTCAAACAGTACGGGGTCGCCGATATAGTCGATCCCTTTTTGAAACTCTCCGCAAAACCTAGGCGCGAGGCTGGTCACGACAACTCCCGCGTCCAGCAGTTCCCGTGCGACGATATAGTGGGCGGCGGGATCGGTGGACGTCAGCGTCTCGTCGATCGACATTTCAAAATCGATGGGACGCCCCGTGGTGGCGATCAGGCTGTGGAAGATTCCAATCGTATAAGAGATCGCGGCTTGGTAAATCAACACGATGCGCACAAGCCGTTCCGGGTCGATAACCGGTCCGCCGTCGACAGGAACCTGCCGTCCCAGATATTTGTCCTCGTAATGTTCTCGCAGATCCGCCGGCAAGCCGTCATAACGGGCTTTCGCTTCCGCGTCGCCAAGGGAGGCGGCCGTGTTGTCGATTTGCTCGGAGCAGTCCAGCGTGATCATGGTATAACCGCAACGCAGTGCATATCGGATTTCGTCCGGCGTTTTGAGATGATCTCCGTCCGCGCCGTATCCGTCTTTATATCCTTCTTCAAATACCGCAAACGCAGCGGCGGCGAGCACCTCTTCATACGTACGGCCTGTCAGGTTCAACTCGCGGATCGACTGCTGTGCCAGCACCGGAAACACCCCTCGGCCCTGGATCGCGCGCAGATGCCCGCCGGAGGCGATGCCCAACCGGTCTCCGAGGCCGAGCGTAAACGGCCGGCCGCGGTGTGGAACCGGAGCCGTAAAGGGAAAATGGCGCATGAGCGCAAGCGCGTTGCCGTGGGAGAGCGGTCCGACAAATACCGGTGTGCCACCAGCCTCGGTTCGCTCGCCTTCCAGTTCCCGGCCCGGATGCAGGCCTCCAGTCACGACGAGGCGTTTCTCCTCCGGAAACCGGACGATGGCAAAGGTTTGCGCTTCGCTGGCCTGCGAAGGGATGCTGCCCTGTCCGATGGCCTGGACGATGGTTTCGATGTCTGTATGCATGTCGATACCCCCGTTGGATGCTGATCGGATCCTGTTGAGACCCTTACCAGTATAGCAGTCACGCCTGCGGAGAGGCACGGGTCGAAATCCCGCAACCCCTGCCGGAAAATGGACCGGTTTTGCATAAAAACAAATTTTGGCATCGTCTTCCCGCAGGTGATCGGCTATAATTCTATCCGTAGTGTCTTTCGGGCAGAATCCGCATCCCCAAATAGCACAGGAGGTATCTATGGACAAATTCTTCGGCATCAAAAAGGCCGGATCCAATGTCCGGACCGAAGTCATCGCGGGACTCACCACGTTCTTCACGATGGCTTACATCATGTTTGTCAACCCGAGCATCCTGTCCCTCACCGGCATGTCCTGGAGCGGCGTCTTTGTCGCGACCATCCTTGCCACCGCCATCGGCACCCTGATCATGGGCCTGGTCGCCAAAGTGCCCTACGCGGTCGCACCGGGTATGGGACTCAACGCGTTTTTCACCTTCACGGTGTGCTTCGCGTTGGGATTTGACTGGCGGGAAGCCCTCGCGATGGTCTTCATCTGCGGCATCATCAACATCCTCATCACCGTGACCAAAGTCCGCAAAGCCATCATCAAGGCCATCCCCCAGAGCCTGCAGCTCGCCATCGGCGGCGCCATCGGGCTGTTCATCGCCTACATCGGCATCAAAAACGCCGGCTTCCTCAAGTTCACATCCGACCCGGGCAAAAACCTGGTGTTGCCAGACGGCACCGTCATCGCAGACGCCTCGATCGTCCCCGCACTCGAGAACTTCGCGGACAAAGGCGCGATCCTCGCATTGATCGGACTGGTCGTCATCGTCGTTCTCATGCTGCTCAAGGTCAAGGCCGCCATGCTGATCGGCATCGTCGCCACCACCCTGATCGGCATCCCGATGGGCATCACGATCCTGCCCGACAAACTGGTGGACGTCAGCATGATCGGAGATGTGAAGGATGTTTCCTTCGCCTTCTTCGGGGATGTGGGATTCGCCTCCATGTTCCAGGATCCGGAGAAAATCTTCCTCGTCATCATCACGATCTTCGCGTTCAGCCTGTCCGATACCTTTGACACGATCGGGACCTTCATCGGGACCGGCCGCAAGAGCGGTATCTTTGACGAGGCGGACGAGTTGGCACTCGAGACCAGCTCCGGTTTCAAATCCAAGATGGACAAGGCCCTCTTCGCGGACGCCACCGCCACTTCGATCGGCGCGCTGCTGGGCACCTCCAACACCACCACCTACGTTGAGAGCGCGTCCGGCATCGGTGTCGGCGGCCGTACCGGATTGACTTCGGTCGTCGTCGCCTTCCTGTTCCTCCTGTGCCTTCCGTTCGCCTCTCTGTTCGGCATCGTGCCCGCGCAGGCGACGGCTCCCGCGCTGATCGTCGTCGGGATTCTGATGGTGGAATCGTTTGCAGGCATCAAGTGGAACAACATCGAAGACGCGATCCCCGCGTTCTTCACGGTTGTCATCATGGCATTCGCCTACAACATTTCTTATGGTATCGCCGCCGGCTTCATCTTCTACATCATCGTCAAGGTGTGCCGTGGCAAATTCAAGGAAATCCACCCCATCCTGCTGGTAGCCACACTGCTCTTTATCATCAACTTTGTGATCATGGCCATCAAGGATCTCTGATCGGCCCACTTGCCGGGCTCCGAGCGGACGGGCCCGACGGTACTGATCATGCCCCTGACATCAGGCCGCAGGCCCGAAAAGACAAAGATGAGGCCCTCCCGAATCCGGGAGGGCCTTTCTCTATGAAACAATACTCTGTGGTAGCTGTCGGCAGCACGCTGGAGATGCCTGACTCCGAGGGCAGAGGAGGGAGATCAGACCGACGTCCCCTGCTTCCAGAGTTTCGCATAAGCGCCGCCGAGTGCAAGCAAATCGTTATGTGTGCCGCGTTCGATGATCGCGCCTTTGTCCAGCACCAGAATCTCGTCTGCGTTACGGATGGTGGACAGCCGGTGCGCGATGACGATGGTCGCCCGGTCCCGGACGACCTGGTCGATGGCTTCCTGGATCAGCTTTTCCGTCTGCATGTCGACAGCCGCAGTCGCCTCGTCCAGCAATAGAACCGGGGTGTCGCGCAGCAGCGCCCGCGCGATCGAAATGCGTTGCTTCTGCCCGCCGGACAGTTTGACTCCCCGCTCCCCGATGATCGTGTCGTATCCGTCGTGCATGTCGGCGATAAAGTCGTGCGCGCGCGCCATGCGCGCCGCCTGCTCGATCTCCTCCTGGGTCGCGTGCAGCACGCCATAAGCGATGTTCTCCGCCACGGACCCGTTGAAGAGGAAGATGTCCTGCATCACGATGCTGACGTTGTTGCGGATACTGCGGGTTGTGAGGTTGTCGAGTGGGTGCCCGTCCAGCAGTATTCTGCCCTCGGGGGGCTCGTAAAAACGCATCAGCAAACTTGCGACCGTCGTTTTCCCGGCACCTGTGGGTCCCACCAATGCCACCATGCGACCCGGTTCGACGACAAACGAGACATTCCGCAGCACTTCCATATCTTCTACATAGCTGAACGAAACGTCTTGAAACTCCACACGGCCTTGCATACGCCCGGGGTCCGCTGCTCCGGCGGCCTCTTTGACCAGCGGTTCTTCGCTCAGGATTTCATCGATGCGCTCGATGCTCGCGAGCGAAGTCTGCAGATCCTCGTTCATCCTGCCCAACGCGGAGACCGGACCGTGCAGCAGCGCCAGGTACATCAAAAAGGCGACCAGGTCTTCGACGGCCACGCGGCCGGTCGCGGCCAGGACGCCGCCCGCCCCCATCACCAGTGCGGTGGTGAGGTTGTTGAACAACTCGATGCGGGGATGGTACAAAGCGCTTTTGGTCAGCGCATTCATCATCTTGACCGTAAAGTCCCGCGCGCTGTGCTCGATGCGACCCGATCCCATGTCCTGGCGATTGAAGGCCTGGATCTCGCGGATGCCGGAGTAGTTTTCACTGGTCGCGGCGGTGAGTTCCGCCAACGACTGCTGGGTGCGCTTGAACAGCGGCCGAACCGAAGTGGCGTACTGATACAGGCTGATCGCAAGAAACGGCATGAACGTCAGTGAAATGAGTGCAAGCAGTGGGTTGAGCACGAAGAGCAGCGTGAAGATTCCGATCAGCAGCACCGAGTTGATGATAAGGTCGGGGACCACATGCGCGATCAGCATCTCCAGATTCGCGGGATCGTTGATCGTGCGGGAAATCAACTGTCCGACCTGGCGGTCGTGGAAATACCCGAGCGACAATCCCTGCAGATGGTCATACACCCGGATCCGCATGTCCGAAACGAAATTCCAGGCCGACTTGTGGGCAAAATAGGTCCGGGCGCCGCCGCACAGCGCGGTCACCAGATAGAGTCCTGCGAGCAGCAGCCCCAGGCGAATCGACTGCCGGATCAGGTCGGGGGATTTTTCCCGGATGAGTCCGGTGATTTCCCGGACCACCATCGGCGTGACCAGTTGCGCCGCAGTCATGACGAGAATGACCACCAGCGTGACCAGCATGAACTTCCAGTACGGGCGTGCGAGAAGCAGCATGTCCCGCACCAATTTGAGCGCAGGCTTCCGCGCGGTTCCGGAGGGAGCTTTTTGTTTTGGCATAACGACAACCTTCCCGATTCCATGTTTTTTATAGCCCGGACATTATACCATGGTACCGGCTGCCTCCTCACCGCCTCCCGGGAAGTGGATGTCAATCAAAAAAACCCTCCATCTGGTCGAGCGTAAAACCCTGTAGCGGGAGTTCCACCGGCCGGTCTTCCAGTGCGGAGCGATAGACCGCCAGCACCGCTTCGACCGCGGCTCTGCCGGAAGCCCCGTCCGCCAGCGGCGGGCGGCCTTCCGCCCATCCGTCCACAAAATCCGCATACAACAACGTGTGCGGAGAGGCGATGTGCGCCAGTTCCCCCAATCGGTGCCGTTGTGCGTGATCGCGAAGTATACGGGCCAGGAAACGCCCGGTCCGGTCTTTGCCGCGCTCGTCCCGGATCGAAAGACTGGGACGCCCCGCCCGGATCCCTGCCGTCACAGTTCCCCGCGTGCCGGTCAGTGCGATCTTTGCCTCCTGCCTCTGCGGAGAGGTATTGGTCGTGCCTTCCACCAGACAGAGAGCGCCTGACTGGAGTTCCAGGACTGCGCAGCCGAGGTCTTCGGCTTCCATCCGGTGTGCGCGCCGGGCGATCAGACCGGTCGCACGCCGCACCGGCGAATCCATCAGCCACAGCAGCAGGTCCAGGCCGTGGATGCTCTGGTTCATCAGGGCGCCGCCGTCCATCCGCCAGGTGCCGCGCCAGGCGGCCTGCTCGTAGTAGGCCTGGTCGTGTCCCCAGCGCACGTGAACCCGCCCTTGCAGCAAGTCGCCGATCAGCCCGGCCGAGAGCGCCGCATGCAACGCGCGCATCGGCGGGACGTACCGGAATTTGTGACCGACCGCGATCCTGCGTCCGGTCTCCCCCGCCACCGCGAGCAGTTGATCGGCTTCCCCGAGTGACATGGTCATCGGCTTTTCCATCACCAGATGCGCACCTGCGCGCATACAGTCGATCCCCATGGCCGCATGGGTTCCGCTGGGAGTCGTGATGGCCACCAAATCCGGGTGTTCGGCCTCCAGCATCGTGCGATAGTCGGCATAGATGCCGGGAGCCGTTCCCTCTTTTTCCAATCGGATTCCGCTTTGCTCCCAGAGGGTTGTCGCGCGGGTGGTGTCCGTGTCGGCCAGACCGCACAGCACCAAGCGCCCCCGCAGATGCCGGATTGCTCGGAGATGGCTTTCCGCGACCCGACCGCATCCGATGACCGCGACCCGTTTCGGCTGGTTGTTGTGCTGATTCATGGTTCCTCCTATGTGTCGACAGGCTCCTCGGGCAGAATGCGGGTCGGTATATA
>JAAYKS010000133.1 GCA_012522285.1 Clostridiaceae bacterium
CACCTATGCCCGTCCGGAAGGCCGGTTTATGCTGACGGCCGGGAACGCGATCACGCCGGACTGCCCCGTCGAGAGTTTGCGCGCGCTGCTCGACGAGGCCTATACCTACGGCTCTTTGCCGCGATCGAATTCGAAGCAGTCCGGGTGATCCTTTCGTCTGCGAGTCAAAAACAAAACGCAAACAGCGTGACCAATCCATTAATGTGAAACCGGGAGGAACTACGTATGGAACAAATCTTTGTGAACCTGAACACCCCCAAAGGAGAAGTGGACCCCAAGATTTTCGGACATTTCTGTGAGCACGCGTTCGGGAACATCTACGGAGGGCTGTACGATCCCGGCAGCCCGCTGGCACAGGAGAACGGACTGCGCACAGACGTGCTCGACCTGCTGCGCCGGGTCAAGCCCCCGGTTCTGCGTTATCCGGGCGGCAATTTTGTCTCCAATTACCACTGGGAAGACGGCATCGGACCGAAGACTGACCGGAAACGGGTCTTTGAATATGCCTGGCTCACCGAGGAAAGCAACCAGTTCGGGACGGCGGACTTTATCGGGCTATGCCGCGAGGTGGGCGCCGAGCCCCTGATCTGCGTCAACATGGGAACCGGAACGGTGGAAGAAGCGATGCACTGGGTGGAGTACTGCAACGGCACGGGCGGCACCTGGTACGCCAATCTGCGCCGCTCCCACGGGTATCCCGCACCTTTCGGCGTGAAATACTGGGGACTGGGCAACGAACCGTACGGCGGCTGGCAGATGAACCATCTGTCCGCCGAGGCGTATGCGGAAAAAGCATTTGAGTTTGCCAAAGCGCTCAAGTGGGTCGATCCTACGATCCAACTGATCGCCTGCGGTTTCGAACAGTCGTCGGACTGGAACCACACGGTAGTGAAACAGCTGGGAGGATTGATCGAGTATCTCTCCGCGCACCATTACGCGGTCGGGTGGGGGCCGTTCGAGCGCGGGAACTATCTGCAGAATCTGTCCATCCCGGTCTATATGGAGCAGCTGCACAACCTCACGGTCGCCGCTATCCTGACCGGCTTGAACCTGGGAACGACCGACATCAAGGTGGCGTGGGACGAGTGGAATGTCAACGGCTGGATCTTCGACGGGGTGAACGACGACAACTCCTACGGGCTGGACAACGCCATCCTCACCGCGCTGATCCTGCAGATGTTCATCCGGAACTGCGACTCTATCGGCATGGCGAACTACTCGACCTTTGTGAACATCAACGGCGCGGTTAGCGTGCGCCCCGACGGCGCGGTCATGCGCGCGCAGTACCCGGTGTTCGAGCTGCTGGCCAACCACACCGGGAAGTACTTCTATCCGAGCGAGGTCATCGGGGAGCAACTTGTCGTCCCGACCGCCGCGGGTCCGAAATCCGGCCGTCCGTCGGAGAACATCAATCTGGCGGGGAGCGGCAAGCGGAAACAGCCAACCTGTGAGATCGATGTGATCGGCGTGACCGCGACCGGGAACGAGGACGGCACGCTGTACCTGTCGATCGTCAACAAGCATCCCGACGAAGCCAGGGAGATGCGGATCCATTTGGATCACGCGCCGGGGGCGTACCAGTGTGTCGAGGCGTACGAAATCCATCACGCCGATTTGCATGCCGCCAATACCGCGGAACATCCGGACACGGTGGCGATCCGTGCGGCCGCACGGCCCACGCAGCAGGAAGGCAACTGGGTGTACACCGCCAAAGAGCATTCGATTACCCTGCTGGCATTCCGTCCGGTCTAGTACCAAACACACACGGCGCGCCCCGGGGAAGACCGGAGCGCGCCGCGTGGAACCCGTGCGGTCAGGAAAAACCTCAGAAGGGTCCGCGATCCTACAG
>JAAYKS010000134.1 GCA_012522285.1 Clostridiaceae bacterium
ATGGCGGAACTCCAGGACATGCTCGCGGAGATCGCCGGTATGGACGCCTTTTCGCTGGCCCCCGCGGCCGGCGCGCACGGAGAGCTCACCGGGATGCTTATCCTTCGGGCCTGGCATCATAGCCGCGGGCAGGGGGAGCGCAACCTCGTACTGGTTCCCGACTCCGCACATGGGACCAATCCCGCCAGCGCCGCTGCCGCGGGCTACGAAGTGGTGCAGATCCCTTCCGCACCGGACGGCACCGTCGACATCGAGCGGCTCCGCGCGGTCACACAAGGGCCGATGCGCGACCGGATCGCTGGGCTGATGCTCACCAACCCGAACACGCTCGGACTGTTCGAACACAACATCCTACAGATCGCGGATCTCGTCCACGACGCGGGCGGACTGCTGTATTACGACGGAGCCAATCTGAACGCGGTCATGGGGAAAGTCCGGCCGGGAGACATGGGATTCGACATCGTCCACCTCAACTTGCATAAAACGTTTTCCACCCCCCATGGCGGAGGCGGTCCCGGCGCGGGACCGGTCGGCGTCAAAGCTTCCCTCGCGCCGTTCCTGCCCGCCCCGATCGTCATGCGCGAGCAGGGGGGAGACGGGATTTTGTCCCTCTACCGCCGGGTATCGCCCGGACCGCACTCGATCGGAAGGGTCCGGGAGTGGGACGGCAACTTCGGGGTGCTGGTACGGGCCTATGCCTACATTCTCTCTATGGGTGCGGAGGGACTGGCAGCCGCTTCGCAGGCAGCGGTCCTCAACGCCAACTACCTCCGGGTGCGGCTGTCCGACACCTTCCGCATCCCTTACGACCGAACCTGCATGCACGAGTTCGTGGTCGCGGGGGTCCGCTCCGCCGGCGATACACCGCCGCATCAGGGATCCACTCTCGATTTTGCCAAGCGAATGCTGGACTACGGTGTGCATCCCCCCACCATCTACTTCCCTCTCATCGTTTCGGAAGCGATGATGATCGAGCCGACCGAAACCGAGTCGCCCGAAATGCTCGACGACTTTGTGAATATCATGGAAACGGTGGCGGCGGAATCGATCGCGGATCCGGCACTCCTACACGAAGCGCCGTGCGACACACCGGTCCGGAGGATCGACGAAGTTCGCGCGGCGCGCTCTCCGATTTTGCGCTGGAAACCTGTGTCACCCTTTCAATTGTAAAAATTTTTATATATTTTGTTCACATTCTCCCTGTTTTGTCGGATAATGGATGCGTTTGTAAAAAAAGGTCCAAAAGATACCGACACCACACAGGGAGGAGAGAAAGTGAACACAACTACAGAGTCGTACAAGAAAAGAGGCGAATCGATTCCGCTCCAGTCACATACGGGACCATTGGTGATTTTGGTGGGAGACAATTCCCGCATCACCACGGAACGAACCCGCTTCCTGATCCGGCACGGCCATCGCGTCGTGCGGGCTATTTGCGGACGGGAGGCGCTCGACATCGTCTCAGCCGACACCGCCTGCATCGTATCGGAGATCGAACTGTCCGACATGTCCGGATTCGATCTTGCCGGCCGGTTGCGGGCCCTCACGTCTGCGCCCATCCTGTTTCTGGCAGCTGGCATCGGGGATGAGCAGGTCGCCTACGGTTTTGAACACGGAGACGATGTCATGACGCATCCAGGCAACCTGCTGGAGCTTGCGTTGCGGATCGACGCGCAAATCCGCCGAAGATACGCACTCCACGCGATGGACCGGATGTCCTATCCGCCGCTCGTGATCGACAAAGAGATGCGGCTGGTCTGGGTCAACGGGCACGAACTCCCGCTCACGCCCAAGGAATTTTCGATCCTGACCGTGCTTGCGCGCGCACCCAACCAGCCGATGTCTGTCGAAAACGTGTTCCACAAAGTCTGGATCGGCAACGCGCCCTGCAATCGGCATGTGCTCGCGGTCAATGTAAGCACGCTTCGGAAGCATTTGGCGGAAGTCGTGCCCGGTCGCAATTTCATCCGAACCGAATGGGGATTCGGCTATACCTTCGTCTATCCCCCGATACCGATCGAGTAACCCTCGCGCCGGCATAAAAAAGGCGGGTCCGTCCGGCAAGACAGCCGGTACGGAACCCGCCGGTTCCTTCTTCGATTTGCCGTGTTCTAGATGAACAGCAGCGCATCTCCTTCTTCCGCAGTGCTCAGCATGCTGACGACGCCCCCGTATTCGACGCCGTCGATCAGCTCTTCCTGCTGGATCCCCATGACATCCATCGACATCGTGCAGGCCACGAGTTTCACACCATTGTCCAGCGCCGACTGGATCAGTTCCTCGAGCGACTGGATGTTCTTTTTCTTCATGACCGCACGCATCATGCGGGTGCCGACGCCTCCCATACTGAGTTTGGAGAGCGCGAGTTTTTTGGACCCCCGCGGCATCATGGCGCCGAACATCCGGGAGACAAAGTCCTTTTTGACCTTCACTTTTTCAGGTTTCCGGAGAATGTTGAGCCCCCAGAACGTGAAGAACAATGTGACTTTGCGGCCCATGGCAGCTGCGCCGTTGGCGATGATGAAGGTTGCCAGCGCTTTGTCCAGTTCGCCGCTGAATACCACCATGGTCTTTTCATGCGACGTTTCTTCGCCCGTGCGGAGGTTTCGGGTTCCCAATCCGATGGTCTCCGCAGCCTTGCGGTATCCTTTGCGGATCCAGTACCGCTCGGTGTGACCTTCTTTTTCCTTCCACAGCAGGTCATTCCCTGTTTTATTACACCAGGCCACGACATCCTTGCCAAACGCCGGATCGGTTACCGCGATTTCCAGGATGTCTCCCGCAGTCAATGATTTGATCCCGTCGCTGACGCGAAGGATGGGACCCGGGCACTGCAGTCCGCTCGCGTCGACGATCTTGGTCGCCACCGGCTTCGCGGCTTCGACCGGTGCCGCGGCGGTTCGGGTCACGGTTTCTTCGGCTCCGTCGCCTGTCACTGTGACATATCCCAGACAGTTGATGTCCGACGGGATGGGGGCATCGGTCCGGCATATCGCGTCGCCACTTTCCGCGACCGGCATCCGTTCGGATTCCTGGATGGCGTTGTAGAGTAAAAAGCCGCCGCTGAGATTGGAAACCCGGTCGAACCCCAGTTGTTTGAGGATGCGTTCCGCCACATAACCGCGCAGACCGACCCGGCAATAGATCAGGATGTCCTTGTCGCGGGGCAATTCCGCATGCCGTGCGCGCAGGTCGTCCACCGGGAGGTTGATCGCGCCGTCGATGGCGCCCAGGTCGAATTCTTCCGGTGTGCGAACGTCGAGAATGACCACCTGGCTGCGGTCGAGTCCGTCCACATCGTGCCAGTGTTTGATGTGCGTCAGTCCGTCGAGGATGTTGACCGCGGTGAAACCGGCCATGTTGACCGGATCCTTGGCGGACGAGAACGGAGGCGCATAACACAATTCCAGATTCTGCAGCTGGTCCACGGTCGCGCCTAACTTGAGCGCGGTCGCGATCACATCAATCCGTTTGTCGACTCCGTCCACCCCGATCGCCTGTGCGCCGAGCACCCGGCGGGTCTCGGGAGAAAACAGCAATTTGAGCGTCATCTGTTGGCCGCCGGGATAGTAACCGGCGTGGGAAAGCGGATGGATATAGGTTTTCTCATAGGCAATGCCGGCGCGGGTCAAATTCTTTTCGTTGTATCCTGTGGAGGCCGCGGTCAGATCGAACACCTTGATCACAGAGGATCCGACGACCCCTTCAAACGGAACGTCCAGTCCGGCAATGTTGTCTGCCGCGGTCCGGCCCTGCCGGTTTGCGGGTCCTGCGAGCGGCAGTAGCATCGGCTTTCCGGTCATCAGATCGATGGTCTCGGTCGCGTCGCCCACCGCATAGATATCCGGGTCGGAGGTCTGCTGGCGGTCGTCCACACAGATGCCGCCGCGCTCCCCGACCTCAAGGCCGCAATCGCGCGCAAGCTCGCTTTCCGGGCGGACGCCGATGCTGAGCATCACCATGTCGGCGGGAACCGGATCCCCCTCGTTGAGCAGCACTTCCAGCCCCTCGGTTGTCTGTCGAATACCGGTGATGGAAGAGCCAAGCATGAGATGGATGCCGTTTTGCTTGAGGCTTGCCTGCAGCAAAGACGCCATCTCTTTGTCGAACGGGGCCATGACCTGATCCAGCGCTTCAACCAGCGTGACTGAAATCCCGCGCTCGCGCAGGTTTTCCGCCATTTCCACGCCGATGAAACCACCGCCGACCACGACCGCGCGCTGTACGTCCCCGCTGTCCACAAACTTGCGGATCCGGATCGTGTCCGGGACATTCCGGAGCGTGAATACACCCGGGAGGTCCCGTCCTTCGATCCGGGGTACAAAGGGACGAGCTCCTGGAGAGAGAATGAGCTTGTCATAGGTTTCGTCGTACTCGAGCCCGCTGTGTGTCTCCCGGACGTGGACCTTCTTGGCGGTCCGGTCAATGCTGACCACTTCGCTGTTCACCCGCACGTCGAGGTTGAAGCGGGCACGCATGGCCTCCGGGGTCTGGACGAGCAATTGCTCTTCCTGCTTGATCACGTCTCCGATATAGTAAGGCAATCCGCAGTTCGCATAGGAAATGTGCTCTCCGCGTTCAAACAGGATGATCTGCGCGGATTCGTCCAACCTGCGCAGCCTTGCGGCGGCACTTGCGCCTCCGGCCACACCACCCACAATCAATACTTTCGCCATGACTCTCTCCTCTCATGCCCGACGGTCCGTTTCCGCCCGGGACCCGATCCATTCTTTCCGGAAAAAAGCCGAACGGTCTTTTAAAGGAATCCGTTCGGCGTAATCATATCCCGGTTGCCCGGCGTCCGCCTAGCGGGCCAGCATATCGGAATAAGCCTGCTTGGACTGTGCGCCGACGCTCTTGGCCGTAACCTTGCCGTCCTTGATGACTACGACGGTGGGAATGCTCATAATGCCGAATTTTCCGGCGAGATCGGGCTGGTCGTCCACATTGACTTTGCATATCTTCGCCTTGTCGACATATTCATCCGCGAGAGATTCAATCGTCGGTGCCACCATGCGGCAGGGCATACACCAGGAAGCCCAAAAATCGATCAGCACGGGCTTATCTGACTGGAGTACCTCCTGGTCGAAATTGCCACTCGTCAGTTCTAAAACATTCTTATTCATGTGCATTCTCCTTTCGTCGCGAAACGTTTTCTTTGTTTCGAATTATAGAGAATGCACTCGCTGGAGTAAGTGACATAATCACGATCCACAATGCAACTGACGTTCCACCCATCCACTGCTATAGGTGTCGGTTGCGACGGGGTATGGAAGCTGATATGCTTCCGACACATGTCTAGCAAGCGTGCGGAACAGATCCATTGTCGCAAACAATGCGCTCGGCAGGGCGGTTTCCGAATACGTCGCAAAGGATTGCGTCAATCCGGATATGACGGGTTCATCCGCCCAGCGGTCAAGAAATCTGCCGCCGAACCAGGTGTCATATTCCGGGCCATGTACCGCATGTTCGTATTGCTCGATCATCCACAGCAACTTGGTTTTCATGTATACGTCGATACAGTATTTTGCTACCCATAATTCACCACGCAACCATTTCTTGGTCGACCACATGGCATGGAACCAGAAGTCCTGTACCAGGTTGCCAAACGTGTCGGCGGACGGAATCTCGTATCGGTCGGTCGGAACCGGTTCGAGCAACGGCCAGTCATATCCGGTTTTGTCGAGCAAAACCCGGTATCCTCTACACAGCAAAGCGTTGGCTTCGCCTCCGGACAGCGCCGCGTGAACGGTTGCCCTGGACAATATCAGGAAGTCGACATCCATTGCATCGTCGAAAACCACACGTCGCTCGAGATCCCCGCCGATCGTCGGTTCTACAAAGGACAGGCGAAGTGTACCGATCTGTTCGAGCCACGAATCCGTGAACAAGAAGTTCTCTGGCTCGTCGACGACCAGCACCACATCCAGATCCGAAAACACATCTGCGGGCACCTCGGCTCGGGCATGTGATCCGATCAGCACCACCGCAGAGATACGGGCATCACCCTTTCCATAATTGACGATCTGCTCCAACAAACCAGTCTGTGGGACCATGCCTATCCCTCCTCCATATGACTAAAGGGACAATACTGAATACGTATATTATAACTGTAGGTGCTTACCAGGTGAATTTTCCATTACTTCCTTCAAAAAGTGGGGATACATATCCTTATACTCAGTGGATAAAGCCACAAACTGTACAGACGAAAACGCCCGTATTTTCAAGCATCGCTTCGTCCTCTTTTAGTAGCGGGTCAAGGGTGACCTTAAAACGCGTATCACTATTTCGCTCCAGAGCAGCGCACGAAGCGATACTTAGAATCCGGGTCCTAAATTCGTTGCTTATGTATGCAAAACGGGGGTATAGTGAACTTACAGTTTAACAACATGCCTGCATGTATAAATGTATCGTCCTGGCTCGCGACATTTGAATCATTGCATACCGTTCCAGAATCAGAAGGAAGAACAAAATGGAAAGAGCTATCTATTTCGATGCATGGCAGCGCCGTGGCGCATGCCAGCACCCAAGTATGCCAATGCGAAACCTGGATATGATAGAGGATTTGAAGCGCTACCACGCCACTATGCTTGTCTGGTCGGCAATGGGCGGTGGAAGCATCTCGCTTCCCTACCTCGAAAGAGAGATAAACGGGATCCCGGATCCGAGACTCCGTATTTATGGCTACCTAAACGAGCGTGAGTATGTTCATTTGTGCCGCGAGAGCGGCATAGACCCATTTGCCATCGTCTACGAAGTGCAGGACTGGGAATTTCCCGCAAAATTCGATGAAAACGGCAAGCTCACTGCACTTAACGTGACAGCGGGTGACAGCGAAGATTGGTATGGCCTCCGCGAATTCTCAAACGGCACCCACGACGCGGCCTTCCCAACAACCCTTAAGGATTACTATCCCGAGGGCATCATAAATTCCGCTGGCGAGACCGTCACCGACCTTCATCGAGAGGCAGCGTCACTCGATCAGTACGGAAACCCCATCCACGCAAAGTGGGTCGAGGTCAAAGGCCGCCGGGCTGAGTGTTATCAGGCCTGTCGCAACAACCCCGTGTGGCGCAATTACCTAAAGAAGATCATCTATATGCAGGCGAAAGGCGGCGCGAGGGCCATACAGCTCGATGAGTGCGAGCTTCCGATGACCTCAATGGGCTCCGGTGGCTGTTTCTGCCGCGACTGTGTCTCTCAGTTTACCGAATTCCTTAAAGCGCGCCGTGACGAGGAAAAGCTGGGCCCGGAGTGGAACGGCATAGATGTCGAAAGTTTCAACTACCGGGACTATCTCAACGAGCAGGGTATACGCTTTCATAAGCAGGCGCCTTTTTATCGTGACTATTGGGAGTTCCAGATGCGAGCTGTCAAAAAATACTTCACGGAGCTGGCAGACTACGTCCACGCATTGTCAGTTGAGTTCGGCGAAAAAATGCGTGTTTCGGGCAACTTTTATAACCTGATGCCTACCTATTACCCAATCCAGCCCACTGTTGACGTTGTAATAACCGAGATGGCGCACACGCTGCTTCACCAGCCTTACTTCTTCCGATACTGCGCTGGCTTTGGCGGTGGCAAGCCGGTGATTGTAACCGAAAACCCCTACGGCGGTATGATGGCTGAATTGCTTGAAATGCTAGACAGGGGTCGGGGCTACGACTTGTACCGCGTATTCCTGATGGAGGCCTCCGTTTATGGCTGCAATATGTCGATACCCTACGGCGCATG
>JAAYKS010000135.1 GCA_012522285.1 Clostridiaceae bacterium
ACGCCATGTTCCGCAGGCTTGCCTCCACGAAGAGTCCACAAGGGGTCGCTTGTGCTTTCGTGCGGCCTCAACCCGTTCACCTGGACGAGATCGCCGCGATCGGAACCCGTTTCCTGGTGCTCGAAAACGTGCAAGATCCCGGCAACGTGGGGGCCATGGTACGCACCGCCGACGCGATGGGATTCGACGGTGTCATCGTCCTGCCGGGTACAGCGGATCCGTTTGGCCCCAAGGCGATCCGAAGCGCTATGGGATCTACCTTTCACCTCCCGCTTTATGTCGGGGCAGGCATCGGCGAGGCGGTCCATTGGCTCCATGCGGCCGGATGCAGGGTGTATGCCGGACATCTGGACGGGAAACCACTGGAAGGAACAGGACTTGCGGTTCCCGGCGCAGTGATCATCGGAAACGAAGGGGCCGGCCTGACAAAAGAAGCGACAGGGCTTGCGGATTCCCTTGTGCGGATCCCCATGCGGGGACGTGCGGAGTCCCTCAATGCCGCTTGTGCGGCCGCCATACTGTGCTATTCTATGGGAATGACCCAAGAGAACTCGAAAGAAGGGGTTTCATGTACGCCATTGTGATTGGAAGCGGCCGGGTTGCCAACCATTTATCCGCACGTCTGATGCGTTTGGGCAACGATGTGGTCATGGTGGACAAGGATGCCACAGCGCTGGAAGCCATCCCGCTCGATTGCATCAAAATCTGCGGCATCCCATTCGACCAGGATGTGTTGCGGAACGCGGGCGCGGAAAACGCCGACGTGCTGATTGCGGTCAGCAGCAACGACAATGTCAACATCATGACAGCGGAAGTGGCCAAGGAAATGTTTGGCATGACCCAGGTGTATGCAAGGATCGCGAATCCCGACAACCAGGACGCGTTCGAGTCGCTGGGGATCCGCACCGTCTGTTCGACCAGTCTGGTGATCGATTGGCTGGTCGGCGCACTGGCGGGAGAGCATGTACGTGACAATATCCGCCTATTCGGCAGCAATCTGACCTTCTCCACCCTGGATGCCACGGAGGAGATCGAGGGCCTGTCTTTGTCCAAGCTCGAGCCAGACGACAACAACCAGATGGTGTTTGGTTTGTTGCGCGACGAGCGTCTGCATTTATACGAACCCGATCTCCGCGTCCGGGCGGGCGATGTGATTGTGGTCTGCACACAGAGTTGAATCAGGAAGATTGTCGTTGGAACATCTGTGAGACGGGCTCGCAGGCCTGCCGGGGTTTGAAAGGAAGGGTTGAAACCACATGAGGCTCATCATCGTCGGGGGAGGCAAAGTGGCCTACAACCTCATCAGCACCTTACCCAGAGGGAAATGGGATATTTCGGTCATCGAGCAGGAATATGAGGAGAGCGAACGGCTGGCGGACGAGCTGGACGTAACCGTGCACAACGGAGACGGCACCAACCACGATGTTCTGGAGCGCGCGAGAGCCGAGAACGCGGATGTACTGGTGGCCGTAACCGGCCGCGACGAAGACAACCTCATCGCCTGCCAGCTCGCAAAAACCGTCTTTCATGTGAAGACGTGCGTCGCGCGCGTCAACAATCCCAAAAATATGGAAATGTTCATCCGCATGGGCGTCGACAAGGTATACTGCGGCACCCAGCTGGTCGCGGACATCATCGAGCAGGAAATCGAATATGAGGGCATGAGGCTGTTGTACCGGGTCACCGGCACGAGCAAGCTCCTGGTCGAGTTCGAGTTGTCCGGCCATTCGCACGCGGTCGGTAAAACGTTGCAGGAGTACCGGTTCCCGGGTGAAAGCAAAGTGGTGTTTTCCCGGCGCGTCAACGGTGCGATCGAGATGCCGACCGGTTTACTGCGTATGCTGGCAGGAGACATCATGATCATGGTCTGTGACGAGTCCGAACAGGATCGAATCTGGAATTCAATGGTGCGGTAAGGACGGGTACGGAGGGGTATGCTACAACCCAAAAAAGAAAAACGAAATCTGATGCGCGGACTGCTGGCGATGCCGGCGCGATTGATCACACTCAGCTTTTTGACATTGATTGCCGTGGGGACGTTGCTATTGTCCCTGCCTGTCGCTTCGAGAGGCGGGAGTTCGATCGGGTTGGTAAAGGCGTTTTTTACCGCCACATCCGCTACCTGCGTAACCGGCCTCGTGACGGTCGACACCGCTACACATTGGTCTCTGTTCGGACAGATCGTGATACTGGCCCTGATCCAGGCCGGAGGGCTGGGTATTGTCACCATCACCACGTTCTTCTTTGTGCTGGCCCGACGTAAAATCGGGTTCAAGGCCATGATCGTCGCGCAAGAGTCCACGGCAAGCCTCCGTGTCAGCGATGTGATGAAACTGGTGCGGCGCGTCGTGTTGATCACCATGACCATCGAGGTCGTGGGGGCGGCCGTGCTTGCGACCCGGTTTGTCCCTGCCTTCGGATGGTCTCGCGGGATCTTCAAGTCGATCTTCCATGCCGTGTCCGCGTTCTGCAATGCGGGATTTGATTTGATGGGCAACACGGACAGCGGACCGTATTCCAGTCTCGTGGCCTGGAACGGCGTTCCGGTCGTCTTGCTCACGATTGCCGTTTTGTTTATCCTGGGTGGTCTGGGTTTTATCGTGATCAACAGTTTTGTCGAATACCGAAAGACCCGCTCGATCCCATATCACGCGCGATTGGTCTTGTTCCTCACCGGTGTGTTTCTTGTGACCGGGATGGCTTTTTTCCTGTTGGCCGAGTACAACAATACCGCTAGCGGTGCGATGGGAACACTCCCGGCAGGACAGCGTTTTCTGGCCGCGTTTTTCCAGTCCGCGACCCCACGGACGGCAGGATTCAATACCATCGATCAGGCGTCTTTGACCGGGAGTTCGAAGATTGTGACGATCCTGCTGATGTTCGTGGGGGCGGCGCCCGGATCGACCGGCGGCGGCATCAAGGTGACCACCTTTGCGATGCTGATTGCCGCGGTGTTTGCCGAGCTCAGGGGATATGAGTATCCGGTGCTGCTGCGCCACCGCATCGCCCGTGCGGTGTTCAACAAAGCGTTTCTGATTCTTTCACTGGGCTTCTTTACCATTCTTGTGACCACAGTGGGGATGACCTTCACCGAACGGGCGCTGCTCGCTTCCGGCGGGACGACGGTTCTGGATCTCCTGTTCGAAGCGGTGTCCGCGTTTGGAACCGTCGGTCTGAGTGCGGCCGG
>JAAYKS010000136.1 GCA_012522285.1 Clostridiaceae bacterium
CGCCGCCACGCAAAACGGGATAACCGACGGGCCGGCATACAAGCCGGCCCGTTGTCCATGTAACGCAACCGTTAGCCGTGCAGTTCCCATGTGCAGGGACCGACATGCATCTGTTCGAACCGTGCCGAGAACCGGGAGTCCGCGGGACTGGCGGCGTACACTCCGAACGAGATTTTCCCGTTGCCTTCGTGAAGGTGGAAAACCCGCATCTGCTCAAACCGGACCCCGTCCCGCGAGGTCTCGATGTAATAGTCACTCTCCCGGCGGCTGAGCCGGAACCAGAGCTCGCGGATCTCTGAGGAGACGTCGGTGGTGGCCCAATCCGAGTACCCGTGGTTGGTGACCACGCTTCCCAGTCGCGAAATCGACGGATTCTCATACTCGACCGAAGCTTTCATCCAGTTTTCCGTGTCCAGATAGATCGCTACACCGCACTGATCGTACGACCCTTTGTAGTCAAACGAGACCTTGACGGTAAACGTGAAAAACCGCTCATCGGTACGTGTCTGGTAAACCGGGGCGTTGTCAGCACGCATGCCGTAGTATGTGCGTTGCCACAGGTCGGTCTCCGGGTCCGTGAGCAGGGTCAGACTGTCGGCCTCCACCTCAAACTGCCGGGGGGCACGGGTCCAGTACCATGGTTCCAACTGTATTTGTTCCATTTTGAGATCCTCCCTCATGTTACTATCCTGATTATAGCCGAATCAATCCGGTCTCCCGCTCCGAAAAATGGCTTGCAAGGATTTGCCGGGCTCGCACGTATTATAGATAGAGAGGTTTGAAAATGGATTTATCCGTCGAACGCGCGCTGGGTAAATATGCGGACATGGTCCGCCGGATCTGTTTTCTTCATCTTCAGCGGCGCGAAGATGTCGAAGACGCGTTTCAGGAAGTGTTCCTGCGCTATCTGGAACGTTCAGAACCCTTTGACGGAGAAGAACACGAAAAGGCCTGGTTTATCCGGGTGACCCTGCAGCGCTGCGCGGATATCACCCGATCGTTCTGGAACCGCCGGGTGCTGCCGCTGGACGAAACCATCGCCGCAGCGGTTCCTGAGGAAAGTCATGAATTGCTGGAAGCCGTCCTGCGATTGCCGCCGGACGAACGGGACGCGGTGTATCTGTTCTATTATGAGTCCTTTGATGTCGCGTCCATCGCCCGCATGACGGGCAAAAAACCAAACACCGTATACTCACACCTGCACAGGGCCCGCAAGCGGCTTCGCAAACAACTGGGAGGATGGGAAGATGAAAACACAGATCAGGAAAGCGATGGATCCGATCCGCGCGGATGACGCGTTGATCGGTACGACGCGGGAGGCGCTCTCTCGCCATCAGGAACAAAGGGCACGCACGCCGCAACGCGGGGTCCGCAGGCGACTGGTCACCACGATGGCCGTCCTGCTCTCCTGCCTGCTTGTCGTGGCGGGATCGGTTGCCTTCCTCCGTTTCCCCACTGCGGCAATCAGTCTGGATGCGACGCCGAGTGTCGAGATTCAGGTCAACGCCTTCCGGCGCGTGCTTTCGGCTGAAGCATTCAATCCCGAGGGAGAGGCCCTGCTGGAAGGGCTGCAACTCGAAGGCCGCCCCGCGACGCAGGCAATCCAGGCCATCATCGCCGCTGACGTCCAGGCGGGTTACGTCCAGGCGGACGGCGCTTCGATCATTTCAGTCGCCACCGCGTCCGGGTCGGACAGGCTGCGCAC
Organism: Clostridiaceae bacterium; assembly: GCA_012522285.1. Classification (GTDB taxonomy): domain Bacteria; phylum Bacillota; class Clostridia; order Saccharofermentanales; family UBA5734; genus JAAYKS01. The sequence goes on from JAAYKS010000136.1 coordinate 1,706, forward strand.
CAAACTGGAGGCCAAGGTGGAAGAAGCCATTCATGAAGCCCTGGGCGAGTCAGGACAAGAAGCGGTCGTATACGGGGAAGCAATCGGGCTGGAGCGTGTTGAAGAGGCGCGGGAGCTCCAGATCACCCCAGGAAAACTCAATCTCATCCAGAAGTTGATCGAGTTGGATCCCACCAAAACGATCGAAGATCTGATGGATATGGAACCTGCGGGCATCATGAAACAAGTGGTCGAGCTGCGGCAGGCTGCGCACGGTTCCGATGAAAAAGGTCCGGATGTGACCGAGGGGGAAGACGAACCCGGCAAACCGGACTTCGCAGAGAAGACTTTGGAAAAAGCACTGGAAAAGGCGGCCAAGGCTGCGGAAAAGAGCGCCCGCAAAGAAGGAGTCGCACCGGAATCCATCGCCCCCAGGACCGAACAGGCACAGGAAACCATCCGGCAGAC
>JAAYKS010000004.1 GCA_012522285.1 Clostridiaceae bacterium
GGTACCTTCCATATCGGGTTCCCCTCTCCCCTTTTCTGCCATGTATGACAGCTCTTTGTTGTTCTCATTCGTTAGGTTAACTATAAGAAAATCAGTCCTTTCCAACCATCAGCGAAACCCTGTTTCTGCTGTCAGTATGGGACGGAAAAAAAGTCGGATTTTGTCCTACATCTGGAATTCGATGGAAAAATGCACCAGCGGGTACAGAACCTTCCCCAAATAGGTGCAACGAAAAACACCGCAGCTATAAGCACACGGTGTACGACCCATAAGGATTCTGATCGGTTCCAGGCATTCAGTTGCTTCTCAGTCCGGGTCCGCCACGGATAACAAGCGGTCTCTCAATCGCTATCCAGTTTCCGCACTTCTTTGATAAATTTGCTCAACCGCATGCCCGAGTACACTTCGCCCGCTTCCTCCGGGAAGGCGGAGAGGACAAGTTCGTCCTCCACGAGATAATAGATCCCGTGCCCGATCCAGTAGTCCCACGCGCGAGCGGGCCCCGCATCCCGGTTGGACGCTGTGATGGACAACAAAAACCGGTCCCCCTGTTCCATGTTTGGAAGTCTGAATACGAGATCTTCGTTGATGGACAGCGTGACCGTCTTCCCTTCCCAAATCTCGAGGTCTGCGGGCACCGGATCCCCATCGAGCGCACGCCGATGGTCCAGGACCACCTGTTCGATTTTCACCGATACATCGAGAATGTACACCGCATTCGCGCTCCGGATACGGGTGGATGGCTCCTCCAGCACTTCGACACAGACATAGGCACCGCACGCGTCCACAACTTCCGAAAAGGGATGATGCACTGACTCCATCCAGGAAGACGTCTGCGGGATGACCGGATACCGTTCCCGCAGCCGATCGAGCCGGGCGGTGGAAGGCTCGCACGCACAGAGGAACGAGAGGAGCAGGACCGCGAGAGCGATACTCCCGTTCTTCCGTCTGCCGACTTTCCTCTGTTTTCCCTTCTCCAGCAGGATGTCCTGTCCTGTCGACATCGGGTCTGCGCGCATGTCCCCGTCCCCCCCCCGCCAGGCTGCTCCGGTCAGTAAAAGGTTGCCAGTTTCGTCATCATATCCTTAAAGATCGCGTTGCGGTTCACCGCGGTGGCAGTGCGGATCAGGTGGCGCCTGGCGTCCCGGCTCCAGGTGAGCTGGTCGGTCAGGACCGGGGAGTGTGCGAGCACCGTCGGTACCCACTCCGGGTGGAGCACGCTGGCGATGGCCGCGATATCCCAGATCTCTTTGTTCCAGGCGAAGTGATCCCCGTGATAGGACCGGAACAGCTCGATCAAGGCGTCACACAGCGCGTTTTTCCCGCCCAGACAGGCTTCCAGCTCATACACAGAAGTCAACATATGGGAAGTCACGTTGAACGCCGGGATCTGGATCAGCGGGACCCCGGAGTCGAACAGCACCCGGGCCGCGGGGACGTCCTGCTGGAGGTTGAACTCCCGGGTGTCCTGCCAGTACAGCGAATGTCCGCCCAGCCAGACCACCACAATGTGGCGGACGATATCCGGCCGGAGGAGAATCGCGGAAGCGACATTTGTGATCGCACCGATCGCCACGACATACAGAGGGTCCCCTTCCGGACGGGCACAGGCCCGCGCCACGAGGTCGGAGGCCGCGTCGCTCTCCACCGGGGTCTGCCCGTCCGGGAGATACCGGGGCGATCCGCGCAGCACGGGCATGTCAAACGCGCGTGGTTTCAGGGGGTCGTTTCGCACC
>JAAYKS010000137.1 GCA_012522285.1 Clostridiaceae bacterium
ACATCTGCCATGCCACCGCGGCCCAGATGCCGGATGATCCTGTAACGGTTTCCCAGCACGCGGCCTTCAAACCCGTTGTTTGTCACAGATAGCAAATCAAGTCCTCCCATATGCCTGCCTTTCCCTGTCACAGGAAACAAAGCACAACCGTGATGTTGTCTTCCCCACCGACCGCATTCGCCCGTTCAATCAGGCGGGCGGCGGCAACCGACGGATCTCGTTCTTTGCGCAAAATCTGGCGGATCTGCGCCTCCCGCACATATCCATGCAGCCCGTCGGAACAGAGCAACACGCGGTCGCCTCTGCGCAGCGGGTGGATAAAGGTATCCGCCTGCATGTATTCCGGAACGCCGAGCGCCCGGGTGATCACATTTCGTTTGGGATGGTTAAAGGTTTGTTCCGGCGTCAAATCCCCGGCTTCCAGCAGTTCCTGCACCAGCGTGTGGTCGATTGTGATGCGTGTCAGGTCGGAATCGCGCAGCAGATACGCCCGCGAATCTCCGATATGTGCGGTGACCAGGGTGTGAGGCAGAACCACCGAAATCGTAAGGGTGGTTCCCATGCCCTGGTTCTCTTCGTCTTCGAGTGATCCGAGATACACTTTGACATTGGCTTTTTCGATCACGTCCCGAAGCTGCGCGGCAAGCGCGGCTGGATCGACCTCAGAGGAGATGGATCCGTCCAGGCGCGACACCGCATAGTCCACTGCGATCCGACTGGCCAGCTCCCCTTTGCGGTGACCGCCGAGCCCGTCCGCCACAATCAGCACATACGGGAGATTTTCATTTGTCGTCAGGATCGCATAACAGTCTTCATTGTTGATCCGGATCAGGCCCTTGTCCGTCGCGCCAGCGTACATCGGCGTTGTCCCTTTCGCTTTCCAGACCTCTTCGGAGCTGGCCGCAGGCGGCCATTATATCCGTGCCGAGCTCTCTTCGCACAGTGACCGGAATCCTGCACGACTCCAGGATATCCTGAAACAAACGAACCGTTGCGCGGCTGCTTTTCGTGAAAAGACCACCGTCAAACTCATTCGCGGGAATCAGGTTGACGTGGCACAACAGGCCTTTGAGAAGGCCGCACAGCCTTTTAGCATGTCCCGGCGAATCGTTGATTCCGGAAAACAGCGAGTATTCAAACGTGATGCGTCTCCCGGTTTTTTCCGTATATGTCCGGCAGGCGGCCATCAGTTCGTCGATCAGGTATTTGCGTGCGATCGGCATCAACCGGATCCGTGTTTCGTCGTCCGGAGCGTGCAGGGAAACCGAAAGATTGACCTGTAGCTCCTCGTTTGTGAATTTTAGCATTTCGGGAACACACCCGCAAGTTGACACCGTCAGGTGGCGCATCCCGATCCCCATCCCATCGGGATCGTTGGCCAAATGCAGGAAGCGGATCAGATTGTCGTAGTTGTCAAATGGTTCGCCGATCCCCATGACGACGATCCGCGAAACGCGCACGCCCTCGGCGGCACCAGTCAAAGCAGCCTGTGCGAGCATTTCCCCGGCCGTCAGACTCCGACCGAACCCCGCGCCGGTCGAAGCGCAAAACGCACATCCCATCCGGCACCCCGCCTGTGAGGAAATACATACGGTGTCCCCGTGCCGGTACCGCATGAGCACGGTTTCGATCAGGTTGCCGTCCCGAAGGCGGAAAACGGTTTTCACCGTCTGGTCCTGTTCGGAGACGAAGCGACCGACCGCAGTCAAACCGTCGATGTCAAAATCCGCAGCCAGCAATGCGCGGACGGCGGCAGGCTGATCGGACAACTGCGTCCAATCGCTCACCCCGCGCCCCGTCCAGCGGTGGATCTGTCCGGCACGATACGCGGGCAGTCCCTGCGCTCGCACCCACTGGGCCCACGCATCGGGGCCCAGATCGTAAAAATATGGCTTCATGGATTCCTCCTGAATCTAGCGATGAAAAACCCGTCACATGGATGCACGCCTGGCAGCAGTTGCATCCTGCCCTCTGAGGCTTGTCGGACCAGCGCGGGATCCAGGCGGACCAGTGCTTCCGGCAATCGGTCGGAAAACCCTTCCGGTGAAAAGCGGCCGGATTGGCTGGACAAAAACCAGTCCGCCTGGTGGACGTTTTCGTCGGGATTGATGGTACAGGTGCTATACACGAGGGTTCCTCCCGGCTTGACCTTCTCTGCCGACGCAGACAAGATCGCGCGCTGGATTTCGATAAGCGACTCCCAGTCGCCCGGATCCGGGATCAGCCGGATCTCCGGTTTTCGCGCGAGCAATCCCAGCCCGCTGCATGGTACATCACACAGCACCAGGTCCATCCGTTCCGTCGCGAGATGTCCGGCGGGGGGTTCGGCCGCGTCCGACACACACGTCCGGATGGAGGTCAGGCCGAGTCGGTGCGCGTTTTCTTCGACCAACCGCAACCTGGCAGGGTGCAGGTCGCACGCGAGAATCCGTGCAGTGTCGCGGGTCAATTCGGCGATATGACAGCTTTTTCCCCCGGGTGCGGCGCACACGTCCAACACCTGCTGTTCCGGTTTGGGGTCCGCGATGGTGGACACCAGCATCGCAGCCTCGTCTTGCGCCATAAACCAGCCTTCGGAGAAGTACTGCAGCGAGTCCAGCGGACGTCCTGACAGATCGACCGTCAGCGCGTCCGGATGAAAAGCCGCCGCGCGGCAGACCACTCCCTCTTCCGAAAGCGATTGCTCCAATGCGGCCGGGTCGCAACGCAGCCGATTGACACGCAGGGTCAGTCGGGGGGGCTCGTTGCTGGCCTGCGCGATGGATTCCGCCACTTCGGATCCGTACCACGCCTGCAGGCGATCCGCCAGCCAGACGGGCAACGCGTGCCGCATCGCATAATCCCAGGAAGCGATCTCGGGCGGATGGGAGGCGATCCGGCGCAAGATGCCGTTGACCATCCCCACCGCACCTTTGTTGCTGACCGCCTTGGCAAGCTCAACCGATTCGGAGCAGGCGGCATGGGGCGGTACCGAGCGGGAAAACACCAGTTGCCAGACTCCCATGCGCAGAATATTGCGCACTTTAGGTTCCATTTTTGATAGCGGCATACTCGACACGTCCGTCAATAAACGGTCGATCGAGATCACTCTGGAAACAGTGCCGTAGACCAGCGCCGAAGCAAACGCACGGTCCCGTGCGTCCAACGGGGCTTTACGCAACACCGCGTCAGCGGACAAATTGGAATAGGCACCGTGTTCAAACACGTTGGTAAGAACTTCCAGCGCGGCACCTCGCGCACCGCCTCCCTGTACAGAGGAGGGTTTGGGTTGCCGGGAGGGCCCGGAACGTTTCGTCATGTCGTCACCTCCGCCTGTTTCCGCGGGAAAGAAGGATCAGTCGCAGCAACGTCATAAAAGAAACCAGTGCCGAAGCGACATAGGTCAAAGCGGCCGCCCGCAGCACCTTGCGAGCGGCGGGAATCTCCTCCGGCGTCAACATGCCGGTCTCCGACAGCGCTGTGATTGCCCGTCGGCTGGCGTTGATCTCCACGGGCAGCGTAACAAAATAAAACACGACCGCAGCGGAAAACAACAGAATCCCGATCTCAGTGAGAATCGGCAGGCTCAGCAGGATCCCGAACAACGCCAGATATGGCCCGAACGTCGATCCGATGCCGGCGACGGGAGCGACAAGCGAGCGGATCCGGTTGGGTAAAAAACCGGTCTCATGCTGTATGGCGTGCCCGGCTTCGTGAGCGGCCACTCCGATGGCGGCCACCGAAGAGGATCCGCTGGTCGTCTGGGACAGCCGGAGGACCCGGTTGCGCGGATCATAGTGATCGGTCAGATCCCCCGCGACGGTTTCCATGCGGACCTCTGCGCATCCATTCCGATCGAGGAGATCGCGGGCCACCTGTTCTGCGGGAATCCGCTGCACCGAGGCCATCGCGCTGTAGCGCTTGAAGACACTACGCACATAAAACTGGGCGGCAAGACTCAGTATAAAAGCAGGCAGCACCAAATACAGAAATGAGGTGTCGAAATAGAGAGCGGAACCGGAGGACATCAGCATTGGCATCGGTCACTCCTCCCCGAACACAGCGCCTGGATGAAAATTGTGGAAACATTCCCGCGCATCCAGCCGTTTGCAGGCTTCCGCCTGCAGGTTCAGGATTTCGAGCACCGAATCATGGCCGCAGGCGACGCGGATGCACGCGGGACAGGTGTCCAGGACGGTTCCCGGCCGAACGCCGGAGACGGCCGTCTGGTTTGAGAGATCGTGTGCCACTCTGGAGTGGTGGATTTTGACCCGTTTCCCGTCCATCCAGGTGAAGGCACCCGGCCAGGGGGTGGTTCCGCGAACCAGGTTGTGGATGTCGGTCGCGGCAAGCGTCCAATCGATCTTTCCGTCGGTACGATTCATCGGCTTGGTGTTGGTGGCCAGGCTGTGATCCTGCGGTACCGGATGAAGGGTGCCGGACACCCAGGCATCAATCACGGGCACAATCCGCCGGGCTCCCAGCAACGACAGCTGGTCTGACAACTGACCTGCGTCCATGTCTTCCGGAATGGGGATGGATTCCTGATACAGGATGTCTCCGGTGTCCATCCCTTCTTCGGTCAGCATCAAGGTGATGCCCGTCCGCGTGTCGCCTTGTATGATACTGGCGTTCACAGGAGAAGCACCTCGGTGTTTTGGTAGTAATGATGCATGGATGTTCAGACATCCGTACTTGGGAATGGAAAGGATTTGAGGAGTAAGAATTCGACCGTATGCTGCAGTCACATATAGGTCCGGATGGAGACCTGACAGCCACTCCAAATACGCCTCGGTCCTGATCTTCTCCGGTTGATGATGAGGAAGTCCGAGCCGCTCCGCGGCACTGTGGACCGGAGTCGGCGTCACTTTCATTTTGCGGCCGGAGGGCCGGTCGGGCTGGGAAACAACCGCCACAATGTCATGTTCAGACGACGCAAGTGCCTCCAGCGGAGGCACCGCAAACGCAGGGGTTCCCATGAATACAATACGCAGGCTCACGAACGGGTCAGCTCCCCTTCTATCTTGTCGATGAACAGAACACCGTCCAGGTGGTCGTTTTCGTGTGAAACGCAAACCGCCATCAGGCCGTCTGCGTGGATGGTGAAAGTGTTGCCCTCCCGATCGGTCGCCTCGATATCCAAGGAGGCCGGGCGTTCAACGGCACCGCTTGCCCCCGGACATGACAGGCAGCCTTCCTCGCCGATCTGGATACCCTGACGGTTGGTGATCACCGGGTTGATAAATTCGATCAATCCCCTGCCGTCGTTGAGATCCACCACAAACACGCGCTTGAGCACGCCAACCTGTGGGGCAGCCAGTCCAATCCCGTCCGCCTCATACATGGTATCCGCCATGTCGTCCAATAAAGTCAAGAGCCGCTCGTCGATTTTCTCAACCGGGCGAGCCGTTTTCCGCAGGGTTTCATCTCCCCCGGTCACGATCGTTCTACAGGCCATATGATCACCTCGCGGCCATTATAGCATAATCCCCAAACCGCGCTGTAATGGAAGATACGGGTGCCCCGCCAATGGGCGGGTGCCCCGCCAATGGGCGGGGCGTCACATCAGAGAGAATGGATCGATGTCCATCGAAAGAGAGACATCCGTGGGAAGCGGACGCTCGGATAGTGCGGAAAACAGGCGGGACAATTGCGGTTCCCGCGCAGCGCGGATCACCAGACGCCACCGATACCGGTCCCGCAACCGGTAGACAGGCGCCTTGGCGGGATCCGCCACCGAGATCCCCTCCAGCCCTTGCATCTCGGCACATATTTCTCGGATCCTGTGAGAGATTTCAACGGCCGCACCGGCTGCCATGGATGCGTCGGCCGACAACAGGGTGACCAGCCCGATCACCCCAAACGGCGGATAACCCTGGGTTCTGCGATAGACGATCTCCTGTCGGTAGAACGCTTCATAATCCTGCCGGCAGGCGGTCTGCACCGCATAATCGTCCGTATTGTATGCCTGGATGTAGACTTTGCCGGCGGCTTGTCCGCGGCCGGCACGGCCGGCGGCCTGCGTGATCAACTGGAACGCGCGTTCTCCCGCCCGGAAATCACCCATGCCCATCATCAAGTCGGCCGATAGGATCCCCGCCACCGTGACGTTGGGGTAGTCGTGCCCCTTTGCGATCATCTGGGTGCCGATCAGGACGTCTGATTCTCCCCGGCCAAACCGGTCGAGGATATCTGCGTGGGAGATCCTGCCGGTGGTGGTGTCCTGGTCCATCCGCAAGGCTTTGCTATCAGGAAAAACCTGCAGAAACCGCTCCTCCACCTGTTGCGTACCGGCACCGAAACGTCCGAACGCTTCGTTTCCGCAACGGGGGCACTTGTCCGGCACCGGTTCGACCCGCCCGCAGTAATGGCAAATCATGGACGCCCTGCCGTCCGCCGTCTTGTGCAGTGTCATGGACACGCTGCAAGACAGACAGCGCCGGACATAACCACAGGCACGACACAACAAGAAACCCGAATGTCCCCGCCGGTTCAAAAAAAGGAGCGCTTGCCGGCCGGTGGCAAAGGCTTCCTGCATCGCCTGACGCAGAGAACGGCTGAAGATGTCCGGATTGCCGGCCTGCAGTTCTTCCCGCATGTCGATCACTTCCGCCGTCGCAATCGCCGCACCGGCCGCACGTTGCGTAAGCCGCAGCAAACGGGACCGCCCGGCTTCCGCCAGGTAATACGTTTCCACGGCAGGGGTGGCGGATCCAAGCACCAGCGCTGCGCCGTGCTGGATGGCACGATAGCGCGCCACCGTCCGCGCGTGATAGCGCGGAGTGGTCTCGGACTTGTAGGTGCTTTCCTGCTCTTCATCGATCACGATCAACCCGATGTTCTCCAGCGGCGCGAACACCGCCGACCGTGCACCGACCACGACGCGGGCGCTGCCATCCATGACGCGGCGCCATTGCGCATACCGGTCGCGCGGGGTGAGGCGGGAGTGCATCACAGCAGCCAGATCGCCGAACCGGCCGCGAATTCTCGAAACCATTTGCGGGGTCAGAGAAATTTCCGGGACAAGAATCAGGACCGAACGTCCCGCATCCAGAATATGCCTCGCGCAGTGCAGATACACTTCCGTCTTTCCGCTGCCGGTGATGCCAAAAAGCAATGCCTCCCGCAACCGGTCCCCGGGGGCCGAGGCATCCAGTGCGAGCGCGTCGATGGCGGCGATCGCCTCCCGCTGCTCCTCGTTGGGGACAAAGGCGGCCTGGCGCTCCTCCCCGTCTTCCGTCTCCGGGGCTTCCGGCATCGAACGGGCTTTCCCGGATCCCACGACCCGCATACGGGACAGCGTGTCGATGGTCGACCTGGACACATGACAGGAGGACAGCACATCTGTCAGCAGCGTCTCACCTGTCTCCAGCAACATTTCGACCACCCGGATCTGGCCGATCTTTTTCAGCAAGCCTTCGGACAACATGGTGGCGGCTTCCGGTGGATCCTCCAAAAACACCGTGCGGACCGAACGGCCTTTCGCGGGACGCGGGGGGCACATGGTGCGAAACGCGTCGCCGTATGTACAGTAATACCGATCCCGCATAAAGCTGCCCAACCGGATCTGGTCGGGTCGCAAAACCGGCCCTCCGGACAGGTTCTCGATCACGGATTTATAAGTTGCGTCCTCCTTCCCGCTCTCCGCGGGTTCCACGTCCAGAACAAACGCCTCGGTCTTTCGGTTGCCCGCGCCGAACGGCACCGAAACGAGACAGCCGGCTGCCATCCCGTCGCACAGAGGAGCGGGCACTTCATAGGTATAAGCGCGGTCAAACGACCGGCGGCATTCCTTGAGCACACAACGCACAAGCATGACGACTCCCCTATCCGAGACTGAACAAATCGAGCTGAGAACTGGCCGGAATGTCCGCAAAGCATCCAGCGGCGCCCAGCGAGGTGATGATGGCGGAACTCAGGCCGGCCCGGACGGCAAGATCTTCCTGCGATTTGAACGGGCCGTTTGCCCGGGCTTCGACAATTCGTGCCGCCGTCACGGCACTGATCCCCGGCACTGCATTGAGGGGCGGCAGAATACAGTCGGAACCGGCCGGCTCGAACCGGCTGGCGTCCGAAGCATACAGATCCACCGGCGCAAAACCGATGCCCCTGCGATGCATTTCTTCGATCAGTTCCAGAATATAGTATTTTCGGTCTTCCAGCGCGGTCGTCGCGTCTCCATCCGTGCTGTTCCGGCGGGCGGAAATGTCGAGTCGGCGCTGCCGGACACTCTCCAGCCCGGTACACATTTCCATACAATCGAACTCGTCTGCCCGGACCGTGAAAAAGGCGCAATAGTATGCGGTCGGACGATAAACCTTGAACCAGGCAAGCCGGAGCGCGGTGATCGCATAGGCGACCGCGTGTGCCTTGGGAAACATGTAAGAGATCTTTTTGCAGGAATCGATGTACCAGTCCGGCACTTTGTTCTCCCGCATCGCTGCTTCCTGCTCGGCGGAAAGCCCTTTTCCTCTGCGAACCCGCTCCATGATGTCGAAGGACATCTTGGAGGACAATCCGAACTGAATCAGGGCGGTCATAATGCTGTCCCGGCACCCGATCACTTCGGTGATGTCACAGATGCCCTGTCGGATCAGATCCTGCGCGTTTCCCACCCAGACGTTTTTGCCGTGAGAGAGTCCCATCAGCTGTACGAGATCGTAAAACCGCTGTGGGCGGATGTCCCGTATCATGCCGCGCGCCATAAAGGTTCCCATCTCCGGGATGCTGAGTGTTCCGATCGTCACATCCCAGCTGCCACCCGGGATGCCCAGCGCTTCGGTCGATGTAAACAAGCTCATGACCTTGTCGTCCATGAAGGGGACGGTCAAGACGTCCACTCCAGTGGCCTCTTCCAAAAACCGGAGCATGGTCGGGTCGTCTTTGCCCAGGACATCCAGCTTGAGGATGGTGTCGTGCATGCTGTTAAAGTCAAAGTGGGTCGTGACGATGCCGTTGGCGGATTTGTCCGCGGGGTGGTGGACCGGCGTGAAGTCGTAGATTTCCCGGTCTCTGGGCACGACCACAATGGCACCCGGATGCTGTCCGGTCGTCTGGCGGACGCCCTGCAGACGCTTCGCAAGCCGCCGTTTTTCCGCTTCGGTCGCGTAACCGCCGGTTTTCTCAAAATACCCTCTGACCATCGCGATGGTGTTTTTTTCTGCATACGTGCTGATGGTACCGGCCTTGAACGTGAATTCATTCCCGAACAACTCCTCGATCAGACTGTGTGCGCGGCCCTGATATTCACCGGAAAAATTCAGATCGATGTCGGGCGTTTTGTCCCCTGTGAAGCCGAGAAAGGTCTCAAACGGGATGTCCTGGCCTTCTTTCGATAGCGTCGTTCCGCAATCCGGGCAGGAGTGGTCCGGCAGGTCGTATCCGGACCCGAACCGGCCCGACAGGTCGAAAGACGAATAGCGGCAAGCGGGACACACATAGTGGGCTGACAGCGGATTGACTTCCGTAATGCCGCAAAGGGTGGCGATCAGAGAAGATCCAACCGAACCACGCGATCCGACCAGATATCCATCGTCGTTGGATTGCTTTACCAAACGTCGCGCGATGTCGTACATCGTCGCGAAACCGTTGTCGATGATCGATCGCAGTTCTTTTTCGATCCGCTCTCGAACGATGTCCGGCAGCTCCCCGTTGCGCCCGTACAGACGCTGTGCTGTCTCCCAGGTCGTCAATTCGACATCCCGGGCCGCGTCTTCGAGAACCGGGGGATAAAAGCCCTCCGGAAACGGTTGCATATCCGGCTGTACCCGGTCGGCGATGCGACGAGGGTTGTCGATCACGACTTCCTGCGCGCGATCCCCCAGATACGAGAACTCAGCCAGCATCTCGTCGGTGGTCCGCAAATAAAGTGCCGGCTGGTTGGCATAATCGTCAAACATATCGGCAGTGAGGATCTGGCGCAGCACCTTGTCTTTTTCCTCTA
>JAAYKS010000138.1 GCA_012522285.1 Clostridiaceae bacterium
GACCTTTACATATATACTAGCACTATTACAAGTCAAGTCCTGAATGTTGGTGTAATTTGATACCAGTTATCTACGAGTTTGTATGCGGGAATAAAACACCAATATTCTTGTGGCAATCTTGGGGCAATCTGATATCGTTTGGGGCAACTTGATATCCTACGAATTAAAATATTGTTTGATGCATAATGCCATGCATCAGGGCGTTTTCGGACAATCTCACACAGAATAAAACGTCCGTTGTCGAACTCCAAAACCGTCGGTTGCAGGTTCGATTCCTGTCTCCCCTGCCAGAAAAAGCCCTGCGGCTATGATGTCGCGGGGCTTTTTGTTGAAGAGATACATAAGGGCAGCATAGATTTTGCATCCAATAAGAACGCTTCATCGGGCACGCGGTATCAGGGCCTTTTATGCCAGCAGCAGTTTTTTGCTTTGCGGCCGCTTCCGCATGGGCAGGGGTCGTTTCTTCCAATTCCCTGCCAGCGGACCATCTCTTCGGCACGCAGTGCCGACTTGATACTGGACGGCGTCAGCCCCTGCCGGCGCATTTGGCCAATCTGCCGCAGCGTTTTTTCAGCATGCGCATAAAACTGCCGTAGTCCGGCGCACAAATAATGCAAGCCCGGCTCGCCCGTATCGGACAGGATGAACCGGTCTTTCGGGCAATGGCCGCGGCAGACCGTAAGGTAGGCGCAGGTCCGGCACTGGTCAGGCAGGCTGTCGCGTTTTGCCAGCCCGAAAGTGCGCTGTTCTGGCGAGTCGGCCATTTCTCTCAACGTCTGGTTCGACAGGTCGCCGAGACGATGTTCCGGCGATACGAAATGGTCGCAGGAATAAACGCTGCCGTCATGTTCGAGGATCAGGACGCGGCCGCAGGTCGGGGCTAACTGGCAGACGTTCGCCTCGCCTCCCGACCAGATGTGCGACAGCTCGGCAAACAGCTGAACCTCGAGCAGCCCGATGTCGCGGGACAACCACTCGTCGAGGATGGTACTGAGGAAGCGGCCGTAGTCACCGGCACTGACGGAATCGGAGGTTATTCTCCCGTCCTTCGTACGCCGCACGATCGGAATGAACTGGATCCAGCCTGTACCGAATGAGCGCAATGAACGATAAACGCCAATCGGATCGTTCGCAATCGACGATGTCACCGTACACAGCAGGTCGGGCTGGATGCCATGCGCCTGCAAGCGGCGGCAGGCCGCAGCCGCACGATCGAACGTGCCTTGGCCGCTGTAGTCTTTGCGGTACTCATCATGAAGTGGTTTGGTGCCATCAAGGCTTAGCCCGACATCGAAATGTTCTTCGGCCAGAAAGGCGCACCATTCGTCATCAAGTAGGATCCCATTGGTTTGCAGATTGTTCCAACAGGTCCAGCCGGCAGGCAGGAAGCGTTTTTGCATGGCGACGGCTTTTTTGAAGAAGGCCAGGCCGGCTAAGGTCGGCTCACCACCGTGCCAGGTGAATTGAATCTGCGGACCCGGATTCTCCTCGATGTACTGACGTACATAGGCTTCCAGCACGCGGTCCGACATGCGGAATGCGTGCGCAGCGTCATAATACTGGCTCGTTTCGAGATAGTAACAATAACCGCATTGCAGATTGCAGAGCGGTCCCACCGGCTTTGCCATCACGACGAAAGGCTCGCCTCCGGTCACTGTCGCCCCTGTGCTGGATTTACCCATGATCCGAACTTTCCGGGCAGTCGGTGATCATCAACTTTTTAGGTGCTTTTCGAAGAAAGCGAACACCTTGTTCCAGGAATCCATCGCTTGCTGCGGCCGGTACATTTCGTTGTGATAGTACCAGAACCCATGACCAGCGCCATCGTAGCGGTGGAACTCATAATTCTTGCCGTATTTTTTCAGCTCAGCCTCATGCAAGTCGACTTCAGACGGTGTCGGAGACTTGTCGTCATTGCCGAACAGACCCAGCAACGGGCAAGCCAGGTCCGCTGTGAAGCCGATCGGGGCTTTCTGTCCATCTGGGAGACCGTCAGCCGGTGCGACAACGCGGCCGCCCCAGCATTCAACGGCAGCGTTGAATCCGCTGACCCGGCAGGCGGCCAGAAATGCATGGCGACCACCGGAACAGGTTCCGATGACGCCAACTTTGCCATTGTTGTTGGGAAGCGATTTCAGCATCTGAAGCGCACCCGCGCAGTCGCCCAGCACCGTATTATCAGGAACACCGCCCTCCGCGCGCGCCTTCGCTGAAATCTCATTCGGTGCGCCATATCCGAAGCGGCAGAAAATATCCGGGCAGACAGCCAGATAGCCGTGCTGGGCAAAGCGGCGAGTTGTCTCTCGATAGAATTCGTCCCAGCCTGGCATGTGCGGGATCAGCACAACACCCGGGAAGGGTCCTTTGCCGAGCGGCCGGGCATAATAGGCATGAACCTGGTCGCCATCGGCGCCGCTCAGGGCAATCGTTTCCGCCAGCATTCCTTCGTACTCATCTGTTCTCAGGTCATTCCACATGTTCATTTCCTCACCTTCGTACACTCCATGGACGAGACCTAAATCCACTATTTATTCTTTGCTTTGTACTTTTTCGGAATCACCACCGAAGCGCTAAGCGACCATCCTCCCACCGACTCTTCCATTCATTACCCATGTTACCATTTACTTACGCGCCAGTTCAGATAGCAATGGTCTGCGGATCTTAGGTCGCAGGGCTTTTGTTGACATATATTCGCAAGGCTCTCCCCTTCTACCTGTCTTTCGCAAAAACATCCAGCCAGCGGGGATCCTTCAGGAACACCGGTATCTGTTCAAGCGGAGCTGACACCTGAACGGTCTGCCCACCGGTATAGGTTTTTCCGGTCCAGGCATAGGTCCAATCCGCACCGAGTGGCAGATACACCTCTCGTTCACGCATGTTGTAGTACATGACAGGAGCCACAAGCATGTCACTGCCAAAGAGGTACTCGTCCTTGATCTCCCATGTGTTTGCGTCGTCGGGGAATTCATAAAACAAGGTGCGCATAATCGGCGCGCCTGTTTCATGTGTTTCCTGCATAATGGCACGCGTATAATCTCGCATCCGCTCGCGCAGGCGGATATAGCGCACCATGATTTCGCAGTTTTCCTCTCCGTAGCTCCAGACTTCGTTGTCCGCACCGGATCCGGTCTTCACTTCGCCAGCGGCGTTGATCACCCGCTCGCGGGGTTTCGTATTGTCGGACCGGACGCCGTGCAGCCGCATAACCGGGCAAAAAGTTCCCCACTGGAACCAGCGGATCAAGAGCTCCTGGAATTCCGGGTCATGGATCTCGCCGCCGGTAAAGCCGCCGATGTCGGTCGTCCACCACGGAATGCCGGAAATACCCATATTCAGCCCGATACAGACCTGCCTGCGCAGGATGTCAAAGCGACTGTGGATGTCTCCGCTCCAGACGAGAGCGCCATACCGCTGGGAACCAGCCCATGCGCAGCGAACCAGATTGACGACGTCATCCATGCCTTCCTGTTTCATCTTGTCGTAAAACATGGCAGAGTAACGTTGCGGGTAAATGTTTCCAATCTGTGTGTTTGGCCCCATATGATAGCGATAATTTCCGAAATCATAAGGATCCAGCTCAGGCTCCGCCTCGTCGAGCCAAAAGAGCTTGATGCCGAGGTCATAATAATTCTTCCGGATTTTATCCCACACAAAATCACATGTATCCGGATTGGTCGGGTCGATAAACTGGAAAATATTGTTGGAGCCGATGGCGGCGTTATTCGTGCCATATTCCGTGCGGATGAGCATCCCTTTCTTGAGCAGTTCTCGATAATTTTCGCTTCGCGTATCGACATGGGGCCAAATCGAGCACATCAGCTCGATCCCCATGGACTTCAATTCTTCCGCCATACCCTTGGGGTCCGGGAAAAACTCGGTGTCGAAGCGGAAGTCGCCTGTATAGGGCCAGTGAAAGAAATCACAGACGATGACATCCAGCGGAATGTTGCGGCGTTTGTACTCGCGCGCTACGGTCAGGAGTTGCTCCTGGTTCCAATATCGAAGTTTACACTGCCAGAAGCCGAGTCCGTATTCCGGCATCATCGGCGGCAAGCCGGTCGCCTGCACATACGCCTGGATGATCTTTGCCGGTGAATCGGCTACCGTGACCCAATAATCCAGCTGTTTCGTGCTTTCTGCTTCCCAGATCGTGTCATTCGTTCCGAATGTTGCACGACCGATCGCCGGGTTGTGCCAGAAGAAGCCATAGCCGAGGCTGGAGAGCAGGAAAGGTACGGACGCCTGGGAATTGCGATGGGCCAATTCCAGTGTTGTGCCTTTGAGATTCAGCAACTCCTGTTGATATTGACCCATACCGTACAGTTTCTCTTCCACGTTTGACTTAAACTGCACCGTCAATTTGTAGTCACCTCCGATGATCGGAGAGAATTGTCGGCTGCGGATTTTCAACGAGGTCGCTTCAGGCTCGTCCAGGATAAGGTCGCCTTTTCGGAAGATGGAAAGGTGTACACCTGTGCGGTCTTCTGCTGCCCTGGCGCTGATGTCTCCATTCACAAGCGTCGCCTCGAAGTGGACGGAAGGACCCATTGGAGCGTTGTTCTCCGTCTGTTGAATGGTGATTTCCGGATCAAACCCCTCCGGTTTGTCGAGGAGCGCAAAATGTGTGTCGATGAGTTCGCCCATCAGAACCGACCGCACGCGGATGCTGTTTCTACCCCACGATTCAATTTCGATCTTTTCATTTTCATTTTGAATGACAAGCCTTCCATCCTGGTTGTACATCGTTTCCATTTCGATTCCCCTTTCGACGTGCTTGTACGAATTTGAACATCTTGCGATCAGGCGCAACAAATAGATTTTTGAGTCGAATGCACAGTAAAAAACGATATTTTCATATCTCTTCCATTGTATGGCTGTAAAACTCCACATTCAATCGACACAGGCGTATGCACAAAAATAGGTAGATATTCTCATATTGTAATCGCATTTCTGTGGCTGTTTTTCCGCCCGTCCGTC
>JAAYKS010000139.1 GCA_012522285.1 Clostridiaceae bacterium
ACAACACCTCGTCGACGATTCTCATGCGTTCTCCGCATCCGATCCGGACATCCGCGAGCCCTTCCGCACCTGCGAGCTCTACATGGCAGCCCATGGCGGCGACCACCGCCTCCGGATTCCGGTGTCGCGCGCGGCGGAGGATCTGACGCGTTTTGCGGTCGGCTTCCGCAGTCACGGTGCAGGTGTTGATCAGGTAAACGTCTGCCTTTGCTTCGAACGGCACCTCACGGAATCCCGCGTCGAGGAAACGCATCAGGACCGCATCGGTTTCATATCGGTTGACTTTGCAGCCAAGGGTGTGGCATGCAATTGTCAGATTTGCTTTTTCGTCCACTATGGGGTTTTCCTTTCGACTGTGCGGGGTCTCGGGCATGGTATATAATGAAGTCGGTCCGGGGTTTGCGGACCGGTCGGATCGGAGGTGTGTCATGACCCGTTTGCGTCTTATCCTGAAAACCATCAACGACGTCAAGGAATTTGTCCGGATCGTCAACAGCTTTCAATATGAAATCGACCTTGCTTCCGGGCGGTATGTCGTAGACGCCAAGTCCATCATGGGCATCTTTAGCCTGGACTTGACGAAACCGCTGGATGTCGAGGTGCACAGCGACCATTGCGAAGATCTGCAGGCAGAACTCGCGCGCTGGCTGGTCTGAACAGACGCGGCTAGTTTCTTTTCCTTCCCGGTTTCGATGACTTTATCCGATTTTTGCGGCCGGTTTTCCGGCCGCTTTTGTTTTGCGCCTTGGTGGCTGGTTTGCCTTTTCCGGCACCGGGCAGGCGTGCGACAGGTGCTTCGACCAGTTCGAAGTCGATCTTCCGGTTCACCGTGTCCGCACGCGCGACACGCACGCGGACCTTCTCCCCGATCTGGAGAATCCGGCCGCTCCGGGAACCCCGGGCGGTGAGAGTGTCCTCGTCATAGTCGAAATAATCCGCCATGCTCCGGAACGGTACCATCCCCTCCACAGTGCTTGGCAACCGGACAAAAAAGCCTGCCGAGATAATGCCGGAGATCACTCCGTCAAACTCTTCGCCGATCCGATCGGCCATATACTCGCATGCCTTTTGCTGCACGGTGTCCCGTTCCGCCTGATCTGCCAACCGCTCCGTCTGTGAACTGTTCTCGCTCACCTGAACCGCATCCCGCTTCCACTGGGCGGTTTGTATCCGGTCCGCCAGCCACCCTTTGATGACTCGATGGATGAACAGGTCGGGATACCGGCGAATCGGCGACGTGAAGTGACAATAGTAGGTGCTCGCGAGTCCGAAGTGTCCGAGACACTCCGGCGCATATCGCGCCTTGGCCAGAGAGCGAAGCAGCAGCTGGGAAAGCGCTTGCCCGGATTCCATTTTCTGGATCTCGCCGAGCGCCGCCGCGAGATCCGCGGGGCGCGGGTTGCCGCGGAAGCGGATCCGCACCCCCAGATTGTTCGCCAGGCGCATAAACCGGCGGAGTTTTTCCGGATCCGGCAGCTCGTGAACCCGATAAACAAACGGGAGTTTCAACGCATGAAATTTCTCGGCGACAAACTCGTTGGCCGCGATCATGAACGCTTCGATGATCCCGTTGGTAAACGAGATCGGATAAGGATAAATCGCGGTCGGACGACCCTCTTCGTCGAGATCGACCTCCGTCTCGGGAAACTCGAACTCGAGTGTCCCGCGTTCTCTGAGCTTGGCGCGGAGGATTTCCGCCAGTTCCCGCATCGCGACAAAGGCATCCTCCATCGATCCGTATCGGTCTCGCCCTTCCCCCCGTTCCAGAAAATCGTGGATTTCGCGGTAGGACGTGCGCGCGTCGCTGCGGATCACGCTTTCATAGAGTTCTCCGCCCGTGGTCTGCCCCGTCTGGTCGATGTCCATCTCCGCGGTCAGCGCCAACCGGTATGCACCTGGATTGAGGCTGCAAATGCCGTTGGAAAGCCGGGGGGGAAGCATCGGGACGACCCGATCCACCAGATACACACTGGTCCCTCTCCTTCTGGCTTCCATATCGATTTGGCTGCCATCCCGGACATAGTGCGCGACGTCGGCGATGTGGACCCACAGCCGATATCCGCCGTCCGGCATCCGCCGGATCGAAATCGCGTCGTCCAGGTCCTTTGCATCCTCGCCGTCCATGGTGATTGTAGGCAGATCCCGCAGGTCGCGGCGACCGTCCCGGAGCAAGGATGCCACATCCTCTTCGGACAGAGACGCCGGTAATTGCTCAGTCTGGCTTTCCACTTCTCCCGGAAATCCACCGGTCAATCCGTAATGGGCCATGATGCCGGCGATGGCGACATCCGGCCGTTCAGGGTCTCCCAGCACTTCGAGAATGGAGCCGCGCCAGTTGTCTGATTCCAAATTGTCCACCCGGCAGATGACGCGCATACCGAACGGCGCACCGTTCAGGTTTTGCCAGGGAATGAAGACATCCCGTCTGCCGCTTTCCGACTCGGGGTAGTCGGACCGCACGATGCCGTCCCGACCGCTTTCCATCAAAATACCGACCAGTGTCTTGCTTGCGGGCATGGGTCGCTCCTTTCCGCCCCCTGAGGGGTCAAACCGGAACCGATGCAAAAGGACCGCCCTTGATACAGGCGGTCCGGCGGATATCATAAAAGGGCGATCCCGCTCCCCTCCGGCCGGAGGATCCGCGCGATGCCGGTGTGTTCCGAATCAGCCCCTGCCTGTGATCAGGTAGAGGATTACGGTCAGGATGACAAACAGAATCGCGCTGTAAGAGGTCATCTTGCGCAGTCTGACGTCGCGGCTGCGACCCTTGTTGGCATTCTGTCCGAAAAAGTTCTCGTTCTGGTTCCCACCGCTGATGACGCCAAGCCCCTTGTTGCTGCCCTCCTGGAGCATAACAAGCAGGATCAGCACGACGCAGACCGCCAGATCGAGTATGGTGAGAATGATGGCCAAGACCCCCATGGAATATCCTCCGGATCCCTATTGGTTCCGCTCGGCGGAAACCGATCAAGCACAGTTTGGGCTTTGAAAACAGCATGAGCATATTACCACAGCGGCATTCCCGCCGCAACCTCTGTTTGAACCGAGCCGCACCCGCGGTCGTCCATGTCAGTCAATCCGAACCTTTTTTCGGAACAACACCTTCTGCAACTCCCCGGCTGCGAACGGGACCAATGCCAGCGGCACAATGACCAGCCAATCCCGCAGCGACAACGGTACGGTCGAAAACAAGGGGGACAGGAACGGCAGGTAGAGGATGGCCAGCAGCAGAACACCGGACAGTGCGACCGCCTGCACCATCGACCGGTTGCCTCCCAGACCGGTCTCAAAAACCGTCAAGTTTTCCGACCGGGAGCTGAAGGCCCGGAACAGCTCGGCCAGCAGCAAGGTGGCAAAGGCAAATGTCCGTGCGCCGTCATGCGGAGCCGAAACTCCGTCCATCAACACATCGGGGTATACGAGGCGGCCGATCTGGAAGGCGGCGAACACCGTGCCGAAAATTGCGACACTTTGAAACGCGATCGTGCGGATCATCCGCCGATCGACAATCCGGGCATCGCGCGCCCGGGGCGGCCGCCGCATGTTGTCCGGCTCCCCCGGTTCACGGCCCAGCGCCAGCGCGGGAAAGCTGTCTGTCAAAAGGTTCAGCCACAGCAGCTGCAGCGGAGCCAGCGGCGCATACCGCGGCCCGAGCAGCAGCACAGACAAAAAGATCACCAGAATCTCACCGATGTTGCAGGACAACAAGAAGCCGACAAATTTGCGGATGTTTGCATATATGATCCGACCTTCTTCGACCGCGTGCACGATGGTCGCAAAATGGTCGTCGGTCAGAATCATGTCTGCCGTACCTTTGGCGACCTCGGTCCCCGTGATTCCCATGGCGACCCCGATGTCCGCACGTTTGAGCGCCATCGCGTCGTTGACCCCGTCGCCGGTCATCGACGCGACATGGCCGTTGGCGCGGATCGCCTCGATGATGCGGACTTTGTGATCGGGCGACACGCGCGCATACACGCGGACGGATTCCGAGAGCTGCCGCAGTTCTTCCTCTGCGATACCGTCCAGGTCGCTCCCGTCGAGCACCCTGCTGCCCTCTGGCATCAGCGCGAGATCCCGGGCGATGGCGGTTGCAGTTTCACGGTGGTCTCCGGTGATCATGACCACACGGATGCCCGCCTGCCGGCAGATCGCAATGGCGTCCCGCGCTTCCGGACGAGCGGGATCGATCATGCCCATCAGGCCGGCAAATACCAGGTCCGACTCGACTTTCTCCGGGTTGAGGTCGGGGATGACTTCAAATGCGCGGTAGGCGAATGCCAGCACCCGGAGTGCTTCGGATCCCATCGCGCTGTTGGCTGCCAGCAACCGATCCCGGTCCTCCGGATGCATCGGCCGGATCCCGTCCGGGGTGAGGAGGGAAATACATCGCCCGATCACGAGGTCGGGTGCTCCTTTCACCAGCGCCAGAACGGGGCTGTCCGAAAAGCCTTCGTGGAAAGTGGTCATACGCTTGCGGACAGAGTCAAACGGCAAACCGGCAACGCGCGGACGGATGGACGCGATTCTTTCCTGCCGGATCCCCCCTTTGTAGGCGGCGACCAGCATCGCGGCCTCGGTCGGATCCCCGATGATGCCGGGTGCGCCGTCTTTTTCCGCGGCCAGTTGCGCGTCGTTGCACAACGCCCCGATTTCCAGTAGTCTGCGCAGCGAGAGGGTGCCTTCCGGGTCTATCAATGTGCCATCCTGGTCACGAATCTCTCCCTCCAGGGCATATCCGGAACCACTGACCTCCGCATCGCATCCTTCCGCGTATAGACGCACGACAGTCATTTCGTTTTGTGTGAGCGTACCGGTCTTGTCCGTACAGATGACATCGACCCCTCCCAGCGTCTCAACCGCCGGGAGTCGTTTGACGATCGCGTTGCGTTCCGCCATACGGCGCATACCGAGTGCCAGTACGATGGTCACGACCGCGGGCAACCCTTCCGGGATCGCTGCCACCGCAAGGCTGATCGCGGTCATAAACAGGGCCAGCGGATCTCCGCCGGTGAGGAATCCCTGCAGGAACACCCCCGCGCACACCACCAAACAGAGCAAGCCCAACAGGCGGCCAAGCTGCGCGAGACTCTTCTGAAGCGGGGTCGCTTCCTCTTTCATGGATTTGAGTTTCTCGGCGATGCGTCCGATTTCGGTATGGGCACCGGTCGAGGTCACGATCCCGCGCCCGCTGCCATATGTCACAGCGGTCCCCATATAGG
>JAAYKS010000140.1 GCA_012522285.1 Clostridiaceae bacterium
CTCGTGATATGGCCTTTCTGTTTGAGTTTATCTCGTAAAACATGTAAAATACAACTATCGTGTTTTTAATTCTATTCATTTCGCAGTGCTGATGTCGATGAGAAAGGCAATCACGATGGGACATGTCAAATATGACGACGAAACGTCGGAAGTCGTCTATGTACGACTGAACGACTCCGACTCGGCACAGAAAAATATCCGCTTTCCGATCGGACGTCTGTTGATCCGGTTTCTCGATATCGATTTTCAGCCATTCGAGCGTGCCAGAAAGCGCCTGGAGGAACAGGCGCTTTCCGGGCTTTCCGGTCCGGCCGCAGTGGTAGCCGATGCGGCCAAGCTACTGCGCAGTGGTCCGGGAAACGCATTGAACCGACACCCCTATTTTCAAAACATCCGGCTCAATGAAGAGGACAGCGATAGGGAGACCGCACTGGAATGGCTACAGACATATGACTATCTTGTCGGCCAACGTGCATTGGCGGTGGCGGTGCAACTCTGTCTCGACGCGGATGGTCCAATCCATCTGGTGTCCTTCTCGGCAAGTGAGCGCTATCTGATCGGACGCGCATTGGATGCGTTTCAACTCCCTGTCCGTCCGGAGACGCTCCATGCCGGTTTTGCCTTCGGTGACCCCGATCCGTTTTCCGCCATCGGCGCATTGCTCAAGCGGTCCGGAGATACGGCGAGCGTCACCGGAGGACAACGGCTCGGCAACCTGGGAGTGGATCTTTTGGTTCGGATGAAAGAACAGTTCAGGGATCTCTCTCCCCATTTGTCCGAGGGGTATGCGGATGGTGATCCGCTTGCAATGGCGACCGCTGAATTCATGAAAATGGTCCAGCTGGATCTCCAGGTACGTCGGTGTGCACATTGCGGTCGGTTCCTACTCTTGCGTGGCAACCGGAACATCCGGTATTGCGACCGCGTTTTACCTGGCGATTCCAGATCCTGTCAGGCAATCGGTGCCTCGGCAAGATATCGGCAGCGTGTGCAGGAAGATCCTCTACTGCGCGCCTATCACCGGGCCTATCATCGCAAATACAGACAAATGCGCGTCGGCAAATTGCTCGATTCCGAAACGTTCCGGGAATGGGAAAAAGAAGCGTCTCGTCTGCGCGACCATGTCAGAGACGGAAAGGCAGACCGCCAAAAGGCGATCGAGTGGCTGGACCGTTCCTGACTTGGGATCTGTTCTGTCCGGCAGCTGAAAATCGGGTTGATGACCGCAGATTGTGGTATAATTTTCATATATAAAAAGTCCGCCCTTATCGACGGGCGGGCTTTTATTTGTTATCGGCCGATGTGCGGGCAACCGCACACCCAGCATCCAGCAAAGGAGTCTGTGTATGGGAAATTACCAAGCCTTACTACAATCCAAAATGAGTGTCGAAAGCTACAGCAAACTTGCAGCGCTCCACAACGACAAAGTCATGGAGTTTATTGGTTCATTCGTCGAGCACTGCGAACCTGCGTCCGTATATGTCTGCAACGACAGTGAGGCAGACATCCAATATGTCCGCGATCAGGCGCTCACACTCGGGGAAGAGCACACGTTGGCCCGTGAGAAACAAACCATTCACTGGGACGGGTATTCCGACCAGGGCCGCGACAAGAAGGGAACCCGCTTTCTGGTTTACAAAGAGAACCTTGAGAACATGAAAGCGCTTAATGCCATTGAGTACGAGGAAGGTCTTGCCGAAATCATGTCGATTTCGAAGGGGATCATGAAGGGAAAGACCGCGGTGGTCCAGTTCTTCTCAGAAGGCCCGACGGAAAGCACCTTCACCATTCCCTGTGTTCAGTTCACCGACAGCTGGTATGTCGCGCATTCCGAGTTCATTTTGTACCGTTCCGCGTACGACCATTTTCTCAAGATGAAAGATTCCGAAAAGGGCGATTTTTTCCGATTCATTCACTCCGCTGGAGAACTGGATGCGCGTGGCAACACGGTCAACCTCGACAAACGCCGGATCTACATGGACACACAGAATAATATCGTGTATTCGATGAACAACCAGTATGCCGGCAACTCGGTCGGACTTAAAAAACATTCGATGCGGCTCGCGATCAACAGGGCCGGTAAAGAGGGATGGTTGTGCGAGCACATGTTCGTCATGGCCGCCGTCGACAAGGAAAAGGATCGCAAGACCTACTTCTGCGGCGCCTATCCGTCCGCTTGCGGGAAGACCTCTACTGCGATGATTCCCGGCGAACAGATCGTGGGCGACGACATCGCCTATTTCCGCAACATCGGCGGGGAATTCCGTGCCGTCAACGTCGAATTCGGCATGTTCGGGATCATCAAGGATGTCAACGCGAAAGACGACCCGGTCATTTTCGAAAATCTCATGAAAAACCAGGAAGTCATCTTCTCCAACGTCCTGGTGGGACCGGACAACAACCCGTATTGGCTGGGCATGGGTGTGGACGCCCCCAAAGAGGGGAAAAACCATCTGGGTACCTGGCACGAAGGCATCCAGGATGCCAAGGGCAACGAGGTCGGTGTCGCTCACGCAAACGCACGGTACACGATGCGTCTGGACTATCTGGACAACATCGACAA
>JAAYKS010000141.1 GCA_012522285.1 Clostridiaceae bacterium
GACCCGGAACCCGGCACTGGCCAATGAGCAGGCCACATACATCGAGGTAGAGCCCTTGCCGTTGGTGCCCGCAATATGGATGAACTTGAGATGGTCCTGGGGATTCCCGAGCTCCGCCATCAGGGCCTGCATCCGCTCCAACCCCAACTTCATCCCAAACTTCAACGTGCCCGCGACATAGCGCCGGGCCTGTGCGTAATCCATCTTTCAGCCCTCCCCTTGGGAAGAGTCGCCGTCATCGGCGGACGGGGCGGTCTTCCTGGAACGGGTGAACACGATCCACTTGCTCAAAATGTAGTTCCCGATCACGACCAGCACGTTGGCGAAAAGCTTGGTTAGCCACTCCGGTGCGCCGGCCAGATCGAACATGAGAAACAAGACCAGGCTTTCCAGTCCCAACGTCGACAGCCGGGACAGGTAAAACTGGATCATTTCCTTGAAATAGGGGCCTTTGGAACGGAACACGATCGCGCGAT
Source organism: Clostridiaceae bacterium (assembly GCA_012522285.1). GTDB lineage: Bacteria > Bacillota > Clostridia > Saccharofermentanales > UBA5734 > JAAYKS01. Next base: position 477 of record JAAYKS010000141.1, read on the forward strand.
TGGTCACATACGCAAACTCAACTGCTACCAGCCAGGCGATCCCGTTGGCAATCGGCCAGGAAATCACCTGCCGAAGACCAAAATACACCGCGTAGTTGAGCGCAGTGGTCAAAACGCCGAAAACCAGGTAGGTCATGACCTCCCGGTTGAGCAGCGTCGTCTTTACTTTTGTCACGATGGGCATCAGCGTCCGCGCAGAGCGGCGGGATTTCGATGGACCGGCTGACGGATCAGGTGCCGCTATGGGCATGCCGCTAAACCCTCCGGATTCTGGGCCTGCCCTTTCTGCGCTCGATGAGGGACCACACGATGTACGCAGTCTCACCGACACAGATCGCCGCGAGAACCGCCAGCACAATCAGGATCGTCGGTGATATCGCACCGCCCAGCACCGAATCCTGCGGTGTCGGGGTCGGGGTGGAAGCCGTCGTCGGAGTGACACTCGGGGTGGGGGTTCCCGCTACGGAGCCCACCAGCAAGCCGTGTTTCTGTAATGTGTCGAAGTCCATTATATCAGATGTCTTTTCGTCGAACAGGTAGAACCGGGCTTGCCCGGACTCGTCCCTGAGGTAAAGCAGTTACACCCCGAACGCCGAGGTGCCGGGCTTGGCGTCTTTATGCTTCCACGCGGGAATCGCCTGTCCGTCAATCGCGACGGTCGCTTCGACAAATCCCTCCGGCACATCTCCGATCTCGTCCGGATCCAAGACGATTTCGTAAGTGCGATTCGGAGACTGGAACTGGATCGGTGCCACATACAGCTTGAGCAGATTCAAGGATTCGTCAAACAAGTAAAAGTCGATTTTTCCGTCAGAGTCTTTCGCCCGGACCAAAACGGTTTTCCCATCCTCCGCGATCCAGTTCTGGATCGACTGTCCCGCGATAAGGAGCGGCTCGTTTTCCCCATATCCTTCCGGCGGTGTCAGATCCGACTCGAGGGTCGCGACCACCGTATAGGCATTGTTGTCTTTGTCGCGCAACGTGATCGGAGGCGCGGGAGTCGGGCTGGGCGTCGGGGTTGCCGTCGGTGCCGGGGTCGGACTGGGTGTAGGCGTCGCAGTCGGGGCCGGGGTCGGGGTA
>JAAYKS010000142.1 GCA_012522285.1 Clostridiaceae bacterium
AACCCACTTGCGTGAGCGGTTGACCGAGGTAACGGGTTGCTGGTACGAATCCATCCAACGAGGAGTGTGGCCGAACTTGGTTGTAGTGCGGCATGTAGGCGTTCAACATGGCCCGTAATTCTCGAGGTGTACCGATTTCTTCCACATAGATTCGTTCATATTTCAATGTGCGAAAGAACCGCTCTGTCCGGGCTTTGTCCCGACATTGGCCCTTGCCGTCCATGCTGATTTTGACTCCGTGTTCTTCCAATAAGGCGATATAGTCTGGATTGGTAAAATGTCCGCCCTGATCGCTGTTGATAATTTCCGGTCTTTTTCGTCCCAGCGCCCGTCTCAGACGCCGGATCACAAACCCCTTCTCCAGTGTGCTGGACAGCTCGTAGTCCACGATGTACCGGCTGTTCCAGTCGATGATCACAAACAGGTACATGAACCCTTTCTTCATTGGGATATAGGTGATATCCACTCCCCACACCTGGTCGTTGCGCTGGATCGGAAGGCGTCGAAGCAGGTACGGGCGAACATATTGCGCATGATACCTTTTGCTCAGATTCGGCTTCGGATACAGCGTGTAGATGCCCATTTCACGCATAATCCGGCGGCTCCGCTTGCGATTGATGCAAAGGCCGTGGTCCCGTCGCAACACATGCGTGATCGTCCGGTACCCCCAGGTGGGTTCATCTGTATGGATCCGATCGATCCATCGTCGGATCTTCAGTTCCTCGCCGTTTATCGACGGAGCGGATCGCTGGCGGTATACACCGGTTCGCGCAATCTCCAACAGTTCAGCCTGCCTTTTCACCGTCAGTCGCGGATGGTTCCGCTCCACCAGTTCACTGGCCTCGCTTGCGTCGTAAGGTTTGTATTTCCTGATCTTTTTTTTTGAGCCAGTCGACCTCGTAGGTCAACTGTCCAACTTTACGTTCCAGATCCGCCACATGCAGCCGTTCCTGCTCGAGTTCCCGTTCTGACTCGCTGGGTTTTGTTTTGAACATCTCAGGAGCCCGATCCAGAAACTCCACTTTCCATCTGGCCAGCATGACCGGGTTGATTCCGTGTTTGGCTGCAATCTGGTTGACAGTTCCTTCCTCACGAAGTACTTCCACCACTACCTGGGCTTTGAACTCTGCACTGTACTGATTTCGCTTTTTCATGTCTCCGATTATACTTGTTCTCCGTTTTGCGTGTCACACTCTTGGGGAGCAGTATAGTTGCTGGCCTTCTTCTTAGCATTTCATGGACATTGATCTTAGCAGTTTCCGGCATCCGATCCGTCAGCTCAGTGACAGATTAGCTCAGCAACTGGTTGGCAACGTGGTCCGGTAGGGACAATTGGCTCCATCCTCTTCGGATGTAATTAACACGGTGGATCAGAACATGTAATTTGAAACTGTACAACAGTTCTGTCGTTTCACTTGTCATCCAAGTACTGCTTGATGGTGAGCCGGTCCCTGAATCAGACACATCGATTCATATCTCTATTTCCGTGGATGCCGACTGTCGAGATCTACGTTGGGACACCGCTCCACTTTGAGCACATCGAATACGCACGCTGCAGCAAGCAGTACTGCGAGCACGAGCTGTTCTTCCCGATCTGACGGATATGAGGGGGAGCGGGGCGGGGCTAGTGGGACGGCAGCAGTACCGCCAGCCGGCGAAGGACTTCGATCAGGCTCCCGTCCCGGACGCTTTCGCGCAAGGTGCCTTCATTGAAGCGATCTCTTCGAACGATCCAGGTCAGCAGCGCACGTACCAAGGATAGATCGGCATTGGGTGCAAGCGAGGCCGGATCGCATCGGGCGGTGTCGACGCGATATCGGCGAAGTGTTTCGAAGTAGTCGGTATCCGGGACCTGGCTGAGATAGATAATCCGAATAAAGCGCGATACTTCCGGCGGGTTGTCTGTCCGGGGTTGAGAAGAGTCGCGTACTGGGCTGCAGTCACCATCCCACATCTGTTCGCGGCAGTTCTCGAGTATAGAGATGAAGTCGGGAAGTACCTCGTATAGCGGAGACGTCAATGTCTTGATCAGCGCTTCGACCGCGACGAAGATCTCCTTCCGGAAAGCTTCGAAGTCCAGATACCAGCGGATGGTTTCAGTAGCATACCTCCTTCGGAACCCCTCATCCGCAAGTACCGCACAGATGAGGTTATGGTACCGGTCCGTAGCTTTGACCGCGACGGCGATTGGATTGTCCCGAATACGCCGGATGTAGTCAGCCATCCGTTAGCCGGGCTCCTTGGTCAGCAACGCACCGCTTCCGCAACCTGTTCTCCACCCAGTTGTGCGATTTCCTCCACGGTGGCGTCGGTATCCTCTAGGAGGTCATGCAGCATTCCGGCGATCTGTACGTCAAGCGGAAATCCATGATCCGCGAGCATCCGGGCGACCGCCACTGGGTGGTGATGTAGTCCGCTCCGCCGATCCGGATCTGGCCGGCGTGCTTGCGGGC
>JAAYKS010000143.1 GCA_012522285.1 Clostridiaceae bacterium
CACCAAGCTCAAAACTAAATTCAACACCGATTCCGCATTGGAAGAGCCCGAGGTACCCTACCGCGAGACCATCCGCAAGAAGGTACGCGTCCAGGGCAAACACAAGAAGCAGTCCGGCGGACACGGCCAATACGGCGATGTCTGGGTCGAGTTTGAGCCGGGCGAGACCGAAGCGCTGACCTTTGAAGAGAAGATATTCGGCGGTTCGGTGCCCAAACAGTACCACCCCGCGGTGGAAAAAGGGCTGCAGGAAGCGATCCACAAAGGCGTCCTCGCCGGATACCCGGTCGTCCATCTCAAGGCGACGCTGGTCGACGGTTCCTACCACGATGTCGACTCGTCGGAAATGGCCTTTAAAATTGCGGCCAGCCTGGCGTTTAAAGCCGGTATGGCGCAAGCCACTCCGATCCTGCTCGAGCCCATCTCGCACGTGGAGATCACGATCCCGGACGCGTTCCTGGGGGACATCATGGGAGATCTCAACAAGCGACGCGGACGGATCATCGGCATCAACCCCAACGACGAGGGCGAACAGGTGGTCACCGCCGAAGCCCCGACTTCCGAGATGGCCAAGTACGCCACCGACCTCAAGTCGATGACGCAAGGCCGCGGGTCTTATGTGATCGGATTCGCGCGGTACGACCCCGCGCCGCAAATCATCATGGACAAGGTCATCGCCGACGCCAAAGCGCGCGCGGCAGAGGAGAACTGACCACCCGCACCAGATCGTACACGGAGGAGGCCTGCCGCTGGCAGGCCTCTTTTCATTCCGGCAGGTCTATGAGACGATTGGTGTGATCCTACAGGGCACAAGGAGCGAAACGCCATGAAAAAAGACAGACCTTCGGCACATGCTGTGCCGGGGACCGGTGTTTCCCCGGAACAGTTGCACGAGGCAGAGCAGCGGATCCGCCGGATGGTCGCGGAAGGCGCCTGCGATCTGCATCTGCATACCAATGCCTCTGACGGAACCACCCCGCCCGATGTGCTGGTCCGTATGGTGGCTGCCGCAGGGCTGCGTGCCTTTTCCGTGACCGATCACGACACCATTGCCGCGTTGCCGGCTGTCCGGGCAGCGCTTGCGGCAATCGGGGAGAATGCTCCGCAGTTTGTGCCCGGTGTCGAATTGAGTGTGGATTATGAGGTCCGGCCGGGCCGGTCGATTGAGGTCCATCTGCTGGGGTATTTTCCATTGGGCGGCATCGAAGCGGTCGAAGACTGGCTGCGCGTGATGCGCGGACACCGGAGAGAACGCAATCGGCAGATGTGCAACCTGCTTACAAAGCTCGGGATGCCGATCACACTGGAGGAGCTCGAAGCGGAAGGGGAGGTTCCGGACGCGGAAGAAGACCTCGGGGATCGCCCGGACGGCGACATCGTGGTCGGTCGTGTACAGGCTGCCAACATTCTGGTCCGCAAAGGGTTTGCGCAGGACCGGCGGGACGCCTTCAACCGGTATCTGGGGCCGGGCCGTCCCGGGTATGCCCCGCGGGAGCGGCCCGGATTACAGGCCGCGATCGGCTTTTTGGCGTCGCACGGCGGGTTGTCGGTACTGGCGCATCCGCATGTGTACCGCTGGACTGGCGAGGCGGCTGGGCTGGAGGGGCACCTGCTGGTGGACGTGCTGAGAAAACTGCACGGGTGGGGGCTCTCGGGGGTGGAGGCGTTCCACGGAGAAGCGACGCCGGAGGTGCGTGCGGAGGTGCTTGCGGCCGGATTGGCGGCCGGCCTGCTGATCACCGCGGGCAGTGACTTTCATGGCGGAAACAAACACGCCGCGATGTACACCGCGGAGACGGATTTTTCAGCCGGATTGTAACGGAAAATGACCGAATGTCCTGTCTACGGGGCTCTATGGCCAATACACCTGATCGACAGAAACGACAACCCCTTCGGCAACCGTAATATAATAGAAGAACGAGTGCAGCACCAGATCCGGATCCACATGGTACAGATTGTACAGGTCGATCAAGGCCGAAGGACGCGGAGTGGCGTCGCTGACCATGGTGCTGTCGGGGAAATACATCAGATGCAGAGCCACGTCACGCAAATCGATCGTTGTCACGGTTGGATCGGAATTGTCCTCGATGAACTCCGAGTCGGCAAAATCGTCGACGAGGATCTGCGCGTCTGCTTCGGAAAGTCCCTCGTGCGCCACAAGCCACGCAACGGCACTGTCTCCTCTGAGCATGTTGAAAAAGTCAAAATCTGCCCACC
>JAAYKS010000144.1 GCA_012522285.1 Clostridiaceae bacterium
CAGCAGAGCGGCAGGCCATCCTCTATGGGAACGCAGCGAAACTATTCCGATTGGACCTCTGACAAGTTACAGTTCGCGTTTGGCCCGCTCTTCCCGTTCCAGTGCGACAAAATCCACTTTGCCGACCTTGTTTCGAGGGAGCATCTCCCCAAATTCGATTTCGACCGGCACCGCGTATTTGATGATGTTGTCCGTGCAATGCCGGACGATGGACTCCCGCATCACGTCCTCCGGCGGCGCGTCCGCGGCGCGGGCGATGAACGCCTTGACCACCTGCATCTTGTAGGGGTGCGGGACACCGATCACGCAAGCCTCGCGGACCCCTGAGACTTTCATCAGGATGTCCTCGATCTGGGACGGGAATACCGGGATGCCGGACACCTTGAGGATGCGTTTGATCCGCTGTTTGAAGTGGAAAAATCCGTCCTCGTCCACATGGCCGTAGTCTCCCGTATGGACCCAGCGTTTGCCATCCGCATGGGTGCGAACCGTCTAGGCAGTCGCCTCTTCATCGTGGAGGTACTCCAGCATCACGGTCGGACCGGCTATACAGAACTCGCCGTCCTGGCCGAGAGGGAGCTCGTTTCCGGTACCCGGTTCCACGACCATCATGTCGATGTCTGCCAGCGGGACGCCAACCGTCCCCGCCCGGTTTGTCCGGATGGGATTGACCGCACACACCGTCACGGTCTCGGTCAGACCGTAGCCTTCCCGCACCTGACAGGTGCCGTTGTGCTCCCGTACGAATGCGTCGAACCTGTTCTTGAGTTCAGACGGAAGCGAGTCCCCGCCGCAAAACACCGCGGTGAGGCAGGAGAGGTCGGCCTTTGCGAGCCTTTTGCTTTTCATGATCCCTTCCAGCAGCGTGGGAACCGCGGCGATCATCGAAGGCTTCTCCTTCTGGATCACCTTGGCAAGGGTATCCGGCGAGAACTGGGGCACGAGAATGGATCGCATGCCATTCGCCAGGATGGTGTGGATCCCCATACACAGGCCAAATCCATGGAACATCGGCAGGATCGACACCATGGAAAAATCTACACTGCCCGGATCGAAAGTATCCAGATCGAAACCGATGATCTGGGGACCCTGGACCGCCAACACGTTGAGGTTGTAGGACGACAGGACGATGGTCTTGGGGCTGCCAGTGGTGCCGCCGGAGTGAAGGTAGACCGCCGGGGCGTGGGGATCATCTGCTTCGTCCGCGGGTTGGGTTCCCACCGGCTGCGACAACAGCGCCTTCCAGGTCAGGATTTTGTCCGAGACCGGCACCCGGGAAATCTTGCGGCCCGATTTGAGCCAGAAACCCGCTGCCATCAGAGGCGGCAGGTAATCCGGCACCGAGGATACGATGGTTTTGCGGATACGGGACCGCTCCAGCATGCCGAGGTGCTTGGGCAAAAAGGCGTCGAGCACGAACAAATAGTCGCTCTCGGTGGTGTTGATGTAGTGCTGGAGCTCTTCGGGAGGGGTCAGCGGGTGTACCATATTGGCCACGCCACCCAGTTTGTTGACCGCATAGAAGGCGATCACGCCATCCGGGATATTCGGCAGGCAGAGCGTAGCGACCGATCCGCGCTCGACTCCCAACGCGACGAGCCGGTCAGCCAGGGTGTCGACCAGACGGACCAACTCCGCATAGGAAATCTGTCGGCCCATGAAACTGACGGCCGTCCGGTCCGGACAACGCACCGCGCCGTCCCGCACCAGGCCATACAAGGTCTTGGGGGGATATATCACGCTTGGTTTAAAGGATGGGTCGTATTGCCGTGTCCAAATCCTGTCCACTCGATCGAGCCTCCTCAAGTTGAGATATCCAGGTCACTTTGAATTTACATAGTAGCCCTATTCTACACGGAAACATTTTGAAATACCAACCATCGAAAAAGAGGTCGAAAAGGGACGTCAATGACCGATTGCGGGCACCGTCCCGGACTGCTATGCTGATACCATGGCAAAAATAAAGACGAAATTTCTCTGCAGCGAGTGCGGCCACGAAACCTCCGGATGGATGGGACGTTGCCCCGGTTGCGGACAGTTCAACACCATGGTCGAAGAGCGGATCGTCACCAGCGCTCCCGCAGGCCGCGCAGGCCGATCGGGCGGCTGGGCCGGCCAGTCGGGTGCCGCTGCGGGGGCAAACATTGTGACCCTCGACGAGGTCACATCCGGCGAGGGACGGCGGTTTGCCACGGGGATGGCCGAGTTCGACCGGGTGCTCGGCGGCGGGCTGGTCGACGGTTCGCTGGTTCTCGTCGGCGGAGATCCGGGGATCGGCAAGAGCACGCTGCTGCTGCAGGCCTGCGAAAAGATCGGAAAGCAGGGCACCGCCCTCTATGTATCGGGAGAGGAATCCCCCAGTCAGGTCAAGCTTAGAGCGGAGCGGCTCGGCATCGACGGCAGCCGGATCCGGCTGTTGTCCGAGACGTCGTTTGACATCATCGCAGCGACGATTGCCGCGGAAAAGCCGGCGCTCACCGTGATCGACTCCATCCAGACCATGTATGCCGAAGAACTCTCCTCCGCTCCGGGCACCGTGTCCCAGGTGCGGGAGGTGGCCGGTGGACTGCTGCGGCTGGCCAAGCACCAGGGAGGCGTGATCGTCCTGGTCGGTCACGTGACCAAGGACGGCGCGATCGCAGGTCCCCGTGTGCTTGAACACATGGTCGACACCGTCCTGTACTTCGAAGGGGAACGACAGGGGTCCTACCGGATTCTGCGCGCGACCAAAAACCGGTTTGGCGCGACCGACGAACTCGGGATTTTCGAGATGCGGGACACCGGACTGGTGGGAGTGGAAAACGCCTCCCAGGCGATGCTCGCGGGACGCCCGCTGGGGGTCCCCGGCTCGGTGGTGGCCGCCTGCGTGGAAGGCACCCGCCCGATCCTGGTGGAAATACAGGCACTGCTCAACGCGTCCGCCTACGGCACCCCGCAACGCATGAGCCAGGGCATCGACCGAAACCGCATCATCATGCTGACCGCAGTCATGGACCGTCGGCTCAAGCTCGGGCTGTCCAACATGGACTCTTTCTTGAATGTGGTGGGCGGCCTCCGGATCGACGAGACCGCGGCGGACCTCGCGGTGGTCTGTGCGATTGCATCGACCTTCCGGGATCAGGCAATCCGCCCGGACACCGTGGTGTTTGGGGAAGTCGGCCTCTCGGGCGAAATCCGGCCGGTCACGCATGTCGACCGACGGGTGGTCGAAGCCGGACGCATGGGATTTGCGAGCTGTATCCTCCCTGGTGGATGCCGTCGGGCCACGGAACGCATCCGCGCGGACCGTTTGCCTGAGCTGTTGTTTGTTGACAACATCCATGAAGCGCTGGATGTTGTAACAGGATGAGCGCGCCGGCACGCCCCTTCCCTCTCCCGCCGATCCATGTGCTCATCCCCGCGGCGGGCGGCGGCACGCGTATGGCGACGGGCACGGGAAACGCCGCCAGCAAGCTGATGCTCCCGGTCGGCGGTGTGCCGGTCCTCCTGCGCACCCTCCGGACTTTCCTGCGGCATCCCGGCATCGACCGGGTACTGCTCGTGGTCGCCGACAAGGACCGAAATCAGGTTCTCGCCTTGTGTGAAAAGGAAGGATGCAAAGCCCGCGTCGATCTGGCGTCGGGCGGTCCGAGCCGACAGGAGTCGGTCCGGCGGGGATTGGAAGTGCTCTCCCGGGACGCCTCGGACGACGACCTGGTGCTCATCCAGGACGGCGCGCGTTGCTTCACAGACACGGCGACCATCGACCGCTGCATCGCCGAAGCACTGGCCTCGGGCGCATGCTGTGCGGCCATGCCGCTCAAGGACACCATCAAAGAAACCGATGCGGAACGGATCGTGGTGGGTACGCCCGACCGCACCCGCTACTGGCAGATCCAGACACCACAGGCCTTCCGGTTCGGACTGATCCGGGAAGCCTATCGCATGGCGCATGAAAAAAGCGTCACCGCAACCGATGACGCTTCGTTGGCAGAGGCGGCCGGACATCCGGTCCGGCTGGTCGAGGGGTCCTACCTCAACATCAAAATCACCACTCCGGACGATCTGCTGTTCGGTGAAGCGATCGCCGCGGAACAGGACCGCACTCGGGGTTAACCTTCGTCGGGCGAATCGCTGACCGCGGTCAACACACAGAACACCTGGATACCCAGTCCCCTCCCGAAATCGGTCAACCCTTCGCCGGTCGTCGCGGTCAGCCCGATCCGGTCGGGATCCAAAGAGAGCAGCCCTGCCAGCCGGGCTTTCATTTTGTCGATGTGCGGTGCCAGCCTGGGGCGCGCCGCCTCCACGGAGACCGACAGATGGACCGGGCGGAATCCGCCCATATGGCGCAGCGCTTCCGCAAGGTAGGCGGCGCTGTCCGAAATCCCCCCTTCGAGGCACATCCGGTCGGACACCTCACCGAGGATATTGACACCGGTGATGCCGGACACAGCGTTGGTGACCGCGTGGAGCACCACATCCGCATCGCTGTTGCCCAAAAGTCCCGGCGCGTCCGGGATCAAGACCCCCGCCAGCATCAGTGGCCGGCCGGTGTCCTGTTCCGACACAAACCGGTGGCTGTCCTGGCCGATGGCTGTCCGGTACTCTGGCACGCGCATTCCGCTCATGTTTCAGACTGGCTCCCCTGACGGATTTCCATACGCCGGATTTTGCCGCTGATCGTTTTGGGAAGCTCCGCGACAAACGCAAGCACCCGCGGGTACTTGTACGGTGCGGTATGGGTTTTGACGTAATCCTGGAGTTCACCGGCGAGCTCGTCGCAGGCCGTGTACCCTTTGGCCAGCACCACGGTCGCTTTGACCAGTTGTCCCCGCACAGGATCCGGGGCACCTGTCACCGCAC
>JAAYKS010000145.1 GCA_012522285.1 Clostridiaceae bacterium
CCGGGGCGGGGGTGGAAAACATTGTCGTGATCGCCTCGTAGGGGCGCACGAGCGGAACATTGTCCATCAGGACCGGGACGTTTTCGTCCGGCGCGGGTTTGCGGGTGTCGACCGCCACCGTGAACCGGTCGCCCAGCCCGCGGACGGTTTCGGGAGACATCTTGGCTGGAATCCATCCCGCGAGAACAAAGGTACTGCGGGTGTGCTGCAGCCGGGTCGCGGACTCGAGCCGCGCGATCTCGGCAAGACAATCGTCATAGAGAATCTCAAAAGAGGGGCGCATCCCGGCAATCTCGATCGAGCGCGCTTCCCGGTGCGCGACCGACTCCTCGAGGGAGCGGCGTTCCGCAATAATCCGGGTGAGCACCTCGTCCGGGGTTCCGGTTTCCCCCTGGACCGGAATGGAGACAAACCCGGTGGTCTTGAGCAGGGTGCGGACTTCGTCCTCGTCTTCGCGCAACGCCACGACCGCGACGCGTACAACGCCGGTATCCGCGGCCAGTGTCTCGACATGGATCTTGCGGTCGCTTGCGGCGAGCGCAGTCTCAAAATCTTCCTGGTGCTGACCGGACGGCACCGAGCCGAGCCAGATCCGGGTGCGGGCGGTGCCTTCCTCCTCCAGCCGGAGAGGGATCCCTGCCCAGGGGGTCAACAGCTCGACCGTCGCGTCCAGCCGGGCGATCTGGCCGCGGTCCGCGGCGATGGCGGAGCGCTCGTGCTGCAGCTCCTCAGCGGCGGCCCAAATCTCCCCCCGGTGCCCGACGACGGCTTCGACATCCTCGTGGGACACGCGACGGAGGCTGGACAGCCCTTTTTTCTTCGTTTCAGGAGCGATGCGGGAGCACAGCGTGATCATCGTCTCCAGACGCTGCGCGGCTTCCCGCGCTCGCTCGAGCGCCTCGGCGTCCGGGTTCCCGGACGGGTCAGACAGGTCGGAATCCACAGGGCGCAGTTCTTCCGCCAGACCGGCGGACTGTCCCGCGTCCCCGAGCCCGGACACGTCCTCGACGTCGATGACGCCAGCCCGGGCAAGTGCTCTCAACATCGGATCACGGTCGTGGCGCAAGCCAACCACCGTGATGCGTTCCATATCAACGATCGCCATGGAGTGTGACAATCCTTTCAGCTATGGCGCGCACCGCTTCCCGGTCCGCCCCCGCTTCCCGCACGGACTGCCGTTCAGCCTCGGCCCGCGCGTCTGCCTCCGTGCGTTCCCGCAGTGCGGCCGCTTCCGTCTCCGCAGCAGCGATCCGGGTGCGCCGGGCTTGTGCCCCTTGTGCGCGGACCTGCGCGATCCGGGTGGCCGCTTCTTCCCTGGCCTCGGTCAGGAGGGACTCCGCCTGCTTGCGTGCTGCGGCCAGTATGCTCTCCGCGTCTTTTTCCGCCTGACGGATCCGGTCCAGAAAAAGGCCGTCTCCCGCTGCGTTCGACTGTTCGGTCGGGGTCATGTCTCACCTCGTACATATTTCATGCGGCTGTCCCCCTACGGGGACGCGTACCATTATATCCGACTATGGACAATTTCCAAGGATATCATCAATTTCGACTTTTTCAATAACATCCTACCTTGATTTTACCCGTATTGTAAGACAGTTCCGCAAGGAATGCGGATACGTTCATCACCAAAAACGTGTGAAAACCAAAAAAATCAAACCATAATGTCACATTCTCCGATACTTTCCGATACACTGAAGAAGAAATAGCCCAAACCGGGCTGAACTCTATCGGGAGGATAACTGTATGACAAAGATCACCGTCCTGATCGTCGACGACGATGAAAGCATCTGCATGTTGCTCAAGGCGTTTCTGGAAAGCGAGGGTCTCAAAGCACTGACCTGTCACGACGGCCAGTGCGCGGTGGATCTGTTGGAGACCATGCCGATCGACATCATCCTGCTGGACGTAATGATGCCCGAGATGGACGGGTTCGAAACCCTCCGGCGCATTCGGACCCGGCACAGCGTTCCGGTCATCTTCCTGACCGCGCGCGACATGCTGACCGATAAGGAAAAGGGCTTTGAAGCCGGCGCGGACGACTACATCGTCAAACCCTTCGATCCCCGCGAAGTGCTCCTGCGTATTCGCGCCCAGCTGCGCGAAACCGGCAAGGTCACCTCCCGCACCGTGACGGTCGGCGAACTATCGATCGACATGGATCGGTACCGGGTCTATGTGGGCGGAGAGCAGCTCACCGGGCTCAAGCCGAAGGAAATCCAATTGCTTCATTTCCTCGCTAAAAACGCGGGACAGGTTCTGACGCGCGAGCAGATCATCAACAACGTGTGGGGATACTCCACCCTGGTTGACTCCCGCACCATTGACGTACACATCCTGCGTCTCCGCAAGGCGCTAGGGGAATACAGCAATTACATCGGCACCGTCTTCGGTGTCGGCTACAGGCTCGAAGGCAAAAAATGAAGCACATCTCAGTGCGGGTCGCACTGGCATTTTCGCTGGTCTGTCTCGTCCTGATCGTGACGGCGGCACTGCTGTTGTATGCTTCCTACCGCCGCGCGATCGTCAATGAGAAATACGAAGACCTGCGGGCGGTGTATGCCGAGTCCGCGCGCCTGATCCGGGAGCATGCCGCAAGCGCCATCACCGACGCGGAACTGGATGCCTCCGTGGATCTGGTGTCCCGGGTCGGCAAATGCAAAATCTATGTGCTGCGCTTCG
>JAAYKS010000146.1 GCA_012522285.1 Clostridiaceae bacterium
CGAAACAAACAGGATGTCACCGCCTGCGCGCAGAGCGGCTGGAAGGACATTCAGCGGACTCAGGAGCGTTTCTGCGATGACATAAAACAGCACCACACGATAGACGGTGGCCAACACCGCGGGGTCGCTGGAAAAGATCGATGACAGTGGCTGGATGAAGAAGAAAATGAGATAGGAGAGGAGATTGGAAATCCCTCCCAAGGCAACCGCCTGCAAGGTTCCCCGCTGGGCAAGGTCTGCCCTTCCCGCCCCGAGGTAATGCCCGGCCAGCGTTGTCGTCGCCATCCCGAGACCCAGGATCATGTTGCGCGGTACGCTGGCCAGTGCACTCAGCACCTGATGGGCCGCCATGTCTCTGGTGGGCATGAGGGCGATGACGATCTGCACCATCAGGTTCCCTCCCATCAGCGCCACCTGCTCCAGAGAAGCAGGGATGCCGATGCGCAAGACGCGCCGCAGCATGGTTCCGTTCCAGCGGAACAGGCCGATGCGGGGCACCTGGATCTTGGCGCGCCCACCAAGCAGAATCGAAAGAATCACAAGTCCGCCGACCGTGCGCGCGAACGACATCGCGATGCCCATCCCCCGTATCCCCAGCCCCTGGAATCCACCTATCCCGAATATGAGTGGATAGCCGAACAGCAGCGATAAGGCATTGACCACCAGGGCGATCGCCATCGGCTTGCGCATCTCCCCCGCACCGCGAAAAATGCCGCTGACCACCAGATTGACGATGAAAAAGGGAATGCCCGGGAGCTGGGCTTTGAAATACAGCAACGCGTTTTCCACCACTGCCTCTTCCGCCTGGCTCAGAAACGCGGTCAGGATCTGTCGGGCAAACACCCAAAGAAGCAATGGTAAAACCACGGCGACGACGAATGCACCAAGAAGCGTCTGACGCGCCGCGCTCTGCGCTTCCGTGTGCTCTCCCGCCCCCGTCAGGCGGGCGATCACCACCGTCGCCCCCATGGAAAGTATCGCCAGCAACGACTGGATGACGGTCACGGTCATGTTGACGACGCCGACGGCACTGAGTGCGACCGTGGAGAGGCGCCCGATCATGGCGGTGGCAATCATGGCCACCAGGGAGATCAGCAACTGCTCCGATACGGTCGGCCACGCAAGCCGCCACAGCGTACTGCGCAGTTCGGCGTCCCTATGCCAGTTTTGCCGCCATTTCGTTGATTCCGACACAGACAGACTCCTGTCGCACCTGTCGCTGCCTTCGTGAGACGCCCCCACACACAGCTTCGTGGTTTTGCCGATGACGAACGATATAGACACAGAGTAGCAGAAGATCCGACTCGCTGGTTTACATCGGAGTCACCCTCGATGCAGACGCGATGCTTGTGCATCGCGTCAACCTCTCGCCATAAATCCTTCGGAATACACAAAAGCCCCACGAGCGATAAAGCTGTGGGGCTTTTGTTTTGGCTGCCGGACTAGGATTCGAACCCAGACAGACTGCTCCAGAGGCAGTAGTGCTACCCTTACACAATCCGGCAACGCCGTGAGTGGGATTATATCATCCGCTATTGCGGCGTGCAAGCCGGATATTCACCCTTGGTTTTTGGACAACTACAACCGTCCCGGAAGGGAACCTGCCCCTCCAGGGACGGCGCAGCTCCCTGTTGGTTTAGCGGCGGTTTCTCAGTTCGTCGTGGATCTCGTCCAAGGTGATGCCCTGGTTGACCATGACGACTTCGAGATGGTAGATCAGGTCGCTGATCTCGTAGACCAGTTCGCTGCGCGAGTCGTTCTTGGCGGCGATGATGACCTCGGAGGCTTCCTCACCGATTTTCTTGCACATCTTGTCCAGCCCCTTGCCGAACAGGTAGTTGGTGTAGGAGCCTTCCTTCGGATGCGTTTTACGGTCGACGATGACCGCATAGACTTCGTCCATGATCTCACCGATTCTGCTCATGATACACCTCCTCTTTTCTTTCATTATAGCGCGGTCGCGGCCGCTGTGCGGGTTCAAGCCCGAGTGAGTTCCGACAAATCGCGGAAAAAGCAGCTGTGGTGCCCGGTGTGACATGCAGCCCCCTCCTGGATGACCCGGAACACCAGTGCGTCCGCGTCACAGTCCACCTGTGCGGACACCACGTGCTGGTAGTGCCCGGAGGTCTCTCCTTTGAGCCAGAGCCGGCTGCGGCTGCGGCTGTGGTAGTGCATCAGACCGGTTTCGAGCGTCAGCAAAAAAGCCTCGCGGTCCATATAAGCCTGCATCAACGGCGCGCCATCCGCGTCGTCCAGCACGATCGCACACACGTTGCCGGCGACATCTTTTTTGAGCATCTCCCAGATCCGGATCCGGTCCGGCTCCGCGAACGCCCTCGTGAAGGGGGTGTCTTCGCGGAGGGAGCTCATGTGGCGTCCTTCCCTTCCGCTCCGATGTCCGGGATCCGAACCGGAATGCCACGAGACGCCAGATACCGTTTGAGATCCAGGATGTCGATCTCCCCAAAGTGGAACAGGCTGGCCGCCAGTACGGCGTCCGCGCCGCCTTCGACGATGCCGTCGTAAAAATCACCCAGACTCCCGGCGCCGCCCGAGGCAATGACCGGGATCCCGACCGCGTCCGCGACCTGGCGGGTGATCACATTGCCGTATCCGCTTTTGGTTCCGTCCCGGTCCATGCTGGTCAAAAGGATTTCCCCCGCACCCAGGCGCTCCGCTTCGCGTGCCCAGGCGACTGCCTCCAGCCCGGTCGGCCGGGTTCCTCCGGCGATGACCACCTCATAGGTCCCCTCCGGGGTTTTGCGCACATCGATGGCGACCACGACACATTGGCTTCCAAACGCCGCGGCCGCGCGGGTGACCAGCGCCGGATCCGAGACCGCCGCGGAATTGAGCGAGATTTTGTCCGCACCGGCCTGCAGGATCGCGCGGATGTCGTCGATCGATCGAATGCCGCCCCCGACTGTGAAGGGGATGAAAACCTGCTCTGCAACGCGGCGCACCATTTCGATGATCGTACCGCGCGCTTCCAGCGTCGCGCTGATGTCGAGGAACACCAGTTCGTCCGCGCCGGAACGGTTGTAGGCCTTGGCGGCTTCCACCGGGTCGCCCGCGTCGCGGAGGGAGACAAAATTGACGCCTTTGACAACCCGTCCGTTCTTGACGTCTAGGCAGGGGATGATTCTTTTCTCAAGCATGCGGCCAAATCCACCTTTCCTTCATATATCGCTTTGCCGATGATCAGTCCGGCCGCGCCGGTCGTGCGGACCTCTTCGATATCCTGTTCCGATCCGACCCCGCCGGAAGCGATGACGGCCAGACCGGTCCGGTCGACCATTTCCCGGGTGTTGTCCAGCGCGACGCCGCCCAGCATCCCGTCCCGGGCGATGTCGGTGTATACCACGGTGCGGGCGCCCAGCTCCCGCATCCGGAGGGCGAGTTCAACCGCCTGGATGCCGCCGCCCCGCGTCCACCCTTCCACACCTACCTCACCGTCCCGCGCGTCGATGCCGATGGCAATCCGGTCGGGATGAGCAGCCAGTACTTCACGCGCGAACGCGGGGTCTCGCACCGCGGCGGTCCCGATCACGAGCCGTGACAGCCCCGCTTCCAGCAACGCTTCGACGTCCGCCATCGAGCGGATGCCCCCGCCGGTCTGGATCCGAAGCCCGGTCGCGGCCGCGATCCGGGAGATGACCGTCCGGTTGACCGCGTGCCCGGTGCGGGCGGCGTCCAGATCCACCACGTGGATCCAGGCGGCACCCGCTTTGCGAAATCCCTCCGCGACCGCGATAGGATCGTCTGCATACCGCGTGACCGCTTCATAATCCCCCTGGCGGAGCCGTACACAGCGCCCGTCGAGCAGATCGATGGCAGGATAGAGGATCATCGTGTGGTTCCCTCCATGCGGGTCAGCCAGCGGCGCAAAATCTCGATGCCTCGATCCCCGCTTTTTTCGGGATGAAACTGAAACGCGTCGACACTGCCGGAACGGACCGCGGCAGCAAACATAATCCCGTGGTCGGACATCGCGGTGAGAATAGACGGATCGTCGGGCACCGCGTGGAAGGAATGGACAAAATACACACTCTCCCCTTCACGGAGCAGCGCGCCGGGTCCTCCCGCTGCCTCGGCACCACGCAGTGTGATCCGGTTCCACCCCATATGGGGAATCTTGATCCCCGCGGCGGCCGGAATCCGGCGGACGCGGCCGGGGAGGATCCCCAGCCCATCGGCATCGTCTTCTTCGCTCCTCTCAAACAGCATCTGCATCCCCAGACAGATGCCCAAAAAGGGTTTGCCCGCTTCAATCGCGTCGCGGACGGTCCGGTCGAGTCCCCGCGCCCGCATGTTGACCATGGCGGATCGCATCGCCCCGACACCGGGGAGCACCAGTGCCTGCGCGGCGTTGGCCACATCCGGATCCGAGGTGACGACGGCGCTCGCTCCCAGATGGGAGAGCGCTTTGTGGACACTCCCGAGATTTCCCATTCCATAATCGAGAATGGCGATCATCCAAACGCCCTCCCGGTCAGCTTTTCATAGGCCTCCCGGTATTTGGCGGCGGTCTTTTCCACGATTTCCTCCGGCAGATGGGGCGCCGGATAGGTTTTGTCCCAGTCGAGGGTTTCGAGGTATTCACGCAAATACTGCTTGTCAAAGCTTTTCTGCGGGCGTCCCGGACGGTAATCCTCGCGATCCCAGAACCGCGAAGAGTCGGGGGTGAACAGCTCGTCGGCGATCGTCAGCACGCCGTCCAGCATGCCAAACTCGAACTTGCTGTCCGCAAGGATGATTCCACGCTGCTGTGCGTACGCCGAGGCGAAGTCGTACAGCGCCAGGCTTTTGGCGCGCAGCTCGGTCGCCATCCGATCCCCCACCAGATCGCACAGCTGCGCGAATGTGATGTTGACGTCGTGCCCCTCGTTCGACTTGGTCGAAGGGGTAAACAGGGGTTCGGGGAGCTTGTCGGCCTGTCGGAGGCCATCCGGCATGCGCATGCCGCCGACCGTGCAGTGCTGCCGGTATTCCTTGAGCGCAGAACCTTCGAGGTAGCCCCGCACAATGCATTCCGCCGGCAGCATATCGGCCTTGCGGACCCACATCGAACGCCCGGCCAGCCGGTCCGCAAAGGCGGACAGTCCGTCCGGGTATTCCCGGGGATCGGTAGAGATCACATGGTTGGGTAACAGGTGCGCGGTCTGCTCGAACCAGAACGCGGAGATCCCGTTGAGCATCTTGCCTTTGTCCGGGATCAGCTCGTCGAACACGACGTCGAACGCGGAGATGCGGTCGGTAACGACCATCAGGAGCGAATCGCCGAGGTCGTACATATCCCGGACTTTGCCTTTGGCCATCGCCGGGCGTCCGAGAAATGCGGTGTCACGCATACAGTCATTCATGGGGAAACCTCCGGTTTTATATTGGAATCGATGTTAGAGAACGCCTTTGGTGGAAGGTACGCCCGGATTGCGGGGATCGGGTTCCACGGCTTCACGCAACGCGCGGGCAAACGCCTTGAACAACGCTTCAATCGCATGGTGGTCGTTTCCGGCGTTCACACAGGACAGATGAAGCGTGATGCCGGCCTGCGTCGTCAGCGCCCGGAAAAACTCTTCGGCCAAACCGGTGTCGAACGCGCCGACCCGTCCGTAGGCAAAGGTCGCGTCAAACCGCAGGTAGGGCCGTCCGGACAGGTCGATCGCGGCCGTCGCAAGCGCCTCGTCCATCGGGATGGACGCATAGCCGTACCGGAGGATCCCGGCCTTGTCGCCGAGCGCCTGCCCGACCAGCTTACCCAGTACGATGCCTGTATCTTCCACGGTGTGGTGCGCATCGACCTCCAGGTCGCCTTCCGCTTCCACTGTCAGGTCAATCAAGGCATGCCGCGCGAGCAGCACAAGCATGTGGTCGAAAAAGCCGATGCCGGTCCGGACGTCGCTGTTCCCCTCGCCGTCGAGTTCGACTGACGCCCGGATGCGTGTCTCCCGGGTCACGCGTTCCCATTGGGCCATTCGTGCCATACCGTTCCTCCCTTTCCCTCAAAACGCCCCGGACGGCCGACGGCGGGAACGGTGCGTTCCAGCGCGGCACAGAGGGCGTCCATTTCTGCCGGTGTCCCGATCGAGATACGCAGATATTCGTCGATGCGGGGCCGTTCGAAGTACCTTACCAGTATACCTTCATCCCGGAGCGCGTTGTAGAGGACGCGAGCCGGCACCCCGGGCAGTCCTGCGAAGAGAAAATTGGTGGCAGAAGGGATCACATCGAGTCCCAGCGCGCGCAGCCTGCTTTCGGTTTGTCCGCGGGTTGCGATGATCCGCGCACGGTTCTGTTCAAACCAGGCACCATCCGACAGAGCGGCGATCCCCACTAGCTCTGCGACCCGGTCGACCGGATAGGAATTAAAGGAATCCCGCACCCGCTCCAGCCCTTCGATC
>JAAYKS010000147.1 GCA_012522285.1 Clostridiaceae bacterium
AAGATTTACATCGGGATCGGGGGTTCCGCGACCAACGACGGCGGGATCGGCCTGGCCCAGGCGCTGGGCGCGTCCTTCCGCGACGCAGCCGGACACGAGCTCGGATACGGCGGGGCGGAACTCGCCCGGCTTGCGCACATCGACCTCGCGGGGCTTGACCCGCGCCTGATGGACACCGAGATTGTCGTCTCCTGCGACGTCAACAACCCGCTGTGCGGGGAGCGGGGCGCCAGTGCGATATTCGGTCCCCAGAAAGGCGCGACTCCCGAAATGGTCCGGATGCTGGACGACGCGCTCGCCCACTACGCGGAGGTCGTGCGCACCCAGCTCGGGATCGACCACGCAGACACCCCCGGCGCAGGTGCGGCGGGCGGACTCGGCTATGCGCTGCTCGTATTCGCCCAGGCGCAGCTCCGGCCGGGCATCGAGATCGTACTGGATGTGGCGGGCTTTGACGCCAAAGCCGCGGACGCGGACCTCGTCATCACCGGCGAAGGGCGGATCGACGCCCAGTCCGTGATGGGCAAGGTCCCGGTCGGGGTCGGCATGCGGGCCAAAAAGTGGGGCAAACCGGTACTCGCGATCGTCGGCGACATCGGACCGGGCGCGGAAGCGGTCTATGCCCACGGGGTGGATGCTATAATGAGTACAGTCAACCGTGCGATGCCCCTGGACGAGGCACTGGCCCGTTCGGGTGAACTGCTCGAGGATGCCGCGGAACGGGTCATGCGAATGGTCCGCCTCGGCACCGGAATCGGATCACAGGAGGGACGATAAGATGAAAGATTCCATGCACAAATACTTCCAGATCGGCTTGATCCATTTCATGGCCTTCCCGACCACGATGCGCGGCGAAGGCGACATCTACGGCACGATGAAAAAGATCGCAACCGACGACTATTTTGACGCGGTCGAAATGACCTGGGTCAAAGACACCGAAGTCCGCGCACAAGTGCGCGAGCTGCTGGCCGAGAGCCACCTCACCGTCTGCTACGGCGCGCAGCCCCGGCTACTCACCACCGGACTCAACCCCAACGACCTCGACGAGGAGGGCCGCAAGAAAGCGGAAGCTACCCTGATCGAGGCGATCGACGAAGCGGAATACCTCGGTGCCCGCGGGATCGCTTTCCTGTCGGGAAAATGGGAAGCCGCCACCCGCGAGCAGTCCTATGCCCAGCTGGTCAAGACCACCGACGCGCTCTGCACCTATGCCGCGGGCAAAGGGATGTTGGTCGAGCTCGAGGTGTTTGACTACGATCTCGACAAAGCGTCCCTTATTGGACCGGCCCCGCTCGCCGCCCGGTATGCCGCCGAGCTACGCATGAACCACAACAATTTCGGGTTGCTGGTCGACCTCTCCCATTTCCCCCAGACCTACGAGACCTCCCGTTTTGTGATCCAGACCCTGCGCCCTTACATCACGCACCTGCACGTCGGGAGCGCGGTCATGAAACGCGGTGCGGAGGCCTTTGGCGACACTCACCCGCGGTTTGGATTCCCGAACGGGGCAAACGACGTCCCCGAGATGCTGGACTTCCTGCGTGTCTGTAAAGAAGAAGGTTTCTTCCGGAAAGACAACCCGATGGTGCTTTCGTTTGAGGTCAAGCCCTGGAAAGACGAAGATCCGGACGTGGTTATCGCAAACGCGAAACGGGTACTGAACCGTGCCTGGGCCCTCCTGGAAGACTGATTTGAAGGCACAGCTCCAAGCCGGATATCCCGGCAGGAAACATACGACATTATGACACCCGGAGGTTTTCACA
>JAAYKS010000148.1 GCA_012522285.1 Clostridiaceae bacterium
ACCCTGCCCCGTCCCTTTTGCGGTTTCACCGGTTGTTGTCGGGCATCCTTGTTCGAGAGGGACTCGTGTCCGGCGTCGGGCGCCCGCTGTTCCCCCACATCACGGTGGCGCGAGACGTGCCGTTCCGGCATATGCCGGAAGAGGGAGGCGGGAACCCGGAGGAGCAAGACCCTGTACCGCCCAAGGTGATGCTGCACTTTGAAGGCCCTGCCCTGATGGAAAGCGCCCGGGATCCGCGAACCGGAGCGGTACGCTACGTTCCCCGTTGCCGCCCGGCGGAAGGTCCGCGGTGGATAGAGAACCCGTGAACTGTTTGCGCAGGATTTCATCATGGAATCGTAATAAAACATATGTTCTATTTTGGCGCTTCCCGCGATATAATAGTCGCAGGTGGTGTTTCAGATGGAGATTGAGAGTAAGCTGACGATTTTGGGCGAGGCCGCGCGCTACGATGTATCTTGCTCTTCGAGCGGGGCATCGCGGCCCGGACGCAAGGGAAACGTGGGTTCCGCGGCCCCTGCGGGCATATGCCACTCCTGGACCGACGATGGTCGCTGTCTTTCGTTGTTGAAGGTACTGATGAGCAACGCCTGCGAGTACGATTGTCTGTACTGCGCGAACCGGCGCACCAACGACATCCCGCGGGCCACGTTCCAGCCGGCTGAGCTCGCCGAGCTTGTGATCGCGTTTTATCGCCGCAACTATATCGAGGGGTTGTTCCTCAGTTCTGCCGTCGCGGGCGGGCCCGATGCCACGATGGAGCGTATGAATGCCGCGGTGCGCCTGCTTCGGGAGGTCCACCGCTGCAACGGCTACATCCACATGAAGATTGTCCCCGGGGCGTCTTCCGTTCTGGTCGAGGAAGCCGGGCAGCTCGCGGACCGGCTGAGTGTGAACATGGAGCTGTGTACAACCCGCTCGCTGGAGGCGCTCGCGCCTCAGAAATCACCGTTGGCCATTGCGGCGCCCATGCGTTATGTCGCGGACCGCTGGCTGGCGGGCCGGGAGGAGTCACAGCGGTTCCGATCGGCACAGCGCTTCGCGCCGGCCGGACAGACCACCCAGGTGATCGTCGGTGCCACCCCCGAACGCGATGTCCAGATTCTGGGGACGGCACGGCGGCTCTATGAGGGATTCGGACTGAAACGGGTCTACTATTCCGCCTATGTCCCGGTCAACGGCCATCCCAATCTGCCATCCCTGTTTACCGCCCCTCCTCTGCTCCGGGAGCACCGGCTGTACCAGGCGGACTGGCTGATGCGGTTTTACGGATTCGAGGCGGAGGAACTTGCCAACGCCTCATCGCCCGACCTCGACCTCGAGGTGGACCCCAAATGCGCATGGGCACTGCGCCATCCCGATCAATTTCCGGTGGACTTGAACCGGGCGGAACTCGAAAGACTCCTGCGTGTTCCGGGGATCGGCCCGGTCTCGGCGAGGCGGATTGTACAGGCGCGGAGGTACCGGGCCATCCGGTTCGAACATCTCTCCCGGATGGGTGTGGTCGTGCGGCGGGCCTCTCCTTTTGTCGCCTGCCCGGGGACCTTGTCCGGCATGCGCCAGCCAGCAGAGGCCGAGCTCCGCCGGTTGCTGGCCGACCAGGCGGGGCGGGCGAGGCAGTTTCCACAGCAGATGCGGATCGAGGAGGTCGCCCGTGTTTCTGTCGTATGACGGGAGCTTCGAGGGGTTGCTGTCCGCACTCACGCTGTGCCTGCGCGAAGAAAGGGCGATCTGGGGGATCCTGCCGGAGCGGCGCGCGGCTTCCTGTCTCCTCCCTTGTGAGCCCGTACTGGTCGAGCCGGATATCCTGGCCCGGTTTGACCGCACCTTGTCCCGGCGCTTGTCGGCGGATGTGATGGAGCTGCTGTTCCACGCATTCCTGTCGGAGCGGGAAGACATCGAGCTGCGCATCCTCGGATTTTTACGGGCGGGACTGCGGATCGGGCGGGATCCTTCCGACATGTTGCAGGATCCGGACGTGGCGACGGTGCGGGAGGCCGCCCGCGCGGTCGGGCACCAGAGCCACGCCTATGCCGGACTGCTCCGGTTTCGACTGACCGCCGGTGTGTATGTGGCCGACTTTGAGCCGGACTACCATCTGCTCCCGCTGGTACTCCCGCATTTCGCGGAACGTCTGGGTGACCAGCCGTTTCTGATTCGCGACCGTCGCCGCTCCCTCGCGGGGGTTTCCTGGCCGGATCGCACGCCCTTTATCATCGAACTGGATGCGGGAGACCCGGAGGATCCCGACGGCCTTGCGACGACCGGATCCGGCGGGGGGCTTCCAGCCGCACCCGGCGAGTCGGACGGATACGAGGACGCCTGGCGGTCCTACTTTGCCGCGATGGCGGTGCCACAGCGCATCCATCCCGCTCTGCAGCGCTCGAACATGCCGAAAAAGTACTGGAAATATCTGATCGAGCGTCCCGGCGGGAGCACAGGCGCCGGATTGCGATATAATGAAAAACAGCGCTCGCATCCGGCAGATACAGAAGCAGGCCGGACCGGGACCTCAACACCAGGAGGAGATAAAAATGGCGATTGTTAAGACTCCCTTCGGCACGACCCGGGACGGGATCCCGGTCGACCGGTACACACTGACAGGCACGCAGGGCATGCAGGCGGACGTGATCACGTTTGGCGCGGTTCTCCAGCGACTGCTGGTGCCGGACGCTGCCGGCAACACCGCTGACGTAACCCTGGGATTCGACACTCTGGAAGGGTACGAGGGCATCGCTCCGTTCTTTGGCGCGGTGGTCGGCCGGTATGGCAACCGGGTCGGCGGCTCGGCGTTCGAGCTGGACGGTGTCCGCTACCAGCTCAACGCAAACGACCGCAAGAACAGCCTGCACGGCGGTTTCAAGGGGTTCGGTTCGAAGGTCTGGCAGGCGGAGATAGAGACACGCGACGGGATCGAAACCCTGGTGCTGTCCTATGACAGTCCGGACGGGGAGGAAGGGTATCCAGGCAATCTGCATGCAGAAGTCGCGTATTCCCTCACCCCGGACAATGCGCTGATGCTGGCATATCGCGCGACGACCGACAAGCCCACGATCGTCAACCTCACCAACCACGCGTATTTCAACCTTTCCGGGCACAAGGCCGGCAGCATCGAGGACCATATCATTCGCATCCCGGCCGGTTTCTTTACCGTTACGGACAATGAGAGCATCCCGACCGGGGAGATTCGTCCGGTGGACGGTACCCCGCTCGATCTCCGCGACCCGACCCGAATCGGCGAACAGATCGACAGCGCATATGATCAGATCCGGCTGTGCAAGGGATATGACAACAACTGGGTGCTGCCCTCAGACGGCCGTACGCTGGTTCTCGCCGCCGAAGTGACGGATCCCGCGAGCGGACGTACGATGCAGGTGCTCACCAACCACCGTGGAGTGCAGTTTTATACCGGCAACGGATTGCGCACCCGGCTGCCCGGTAAAGAAGACGCCGCCTATGCATCCCGGGGCGGATTCTGTCTGGAGACCCAGTTCTATCCCGACGCAATCCACCAACCGCATTTCCCCTCGCCGGTTCTGCGTCCGGGAGAGGAACACCGGTCTACCACGCTCTTCCGCTTCGGCACACGCTGACGGTTGCCGCACCGCGAAAGATCGTTCTAGCGATCCAATGGATTTAGGGCGTCGGGGGTTTTTCCCCGGCGCCTTTCCTTTTGTGCACTTGCGCCTTTGCGCGGTCGCGACGTTCACCCTTGGTGCCCAGCGACCGGTCCCGTTTTCGTAGCCAGGCGAAAAACGTGCGAAGGAGGAGAGAGGATTCGTCTGCCAGTACCCCGCCCGTAAAGGCGACCGTATGGTTCATGTCCGGGAGGTCGAAAAACCGGAGGCGGGACTCGACGGCCCCGGCCTTGGGGTCGGCTGCACCGTATACCACCCGCGCAATCCTCGCCTGCTGGATTGCACCCGCGCACATCGCACAGGGTTCCAACGTCACGTACAGCTCACATCCGTCCAGCCGCCAGGAGCCGAGGCGGGCGCAGGCCTGCCGGATCGCGATCATTTCCGCGTGCAGTGTGACATCCTGGC